>NZ_JBHVDI010000008.1:0-50908 GCF_042802875.1 Kocuria sp. NPDC057446
GCTCGGGGCTCGCGCCCCGAGCCGTCAGGCCTCACACCACCCGGGCGTCGATGAGGACGGGGCCGTCCGCCTGCAGGGCGTCCTGGTAGGCGCGCTCGAACTCCTCGCGGGTGGCGGTGCGGAGGGCGCGCACCCCGTACCCCTGGGCGAGGGACACGAAGTCGATCTCTCCCAGGACGAGACCCGGCACGTCGGGCACGCCCATGCGCCGGGCGAACCCGGCCAGCGCACCGTATCCGGAGTTGTTGACGATCACGAACACGGTGCGCGTGTCCCGCTGCGCCGCCGTGTACAGCGCGGTGATCCCGTAGTTGGCGGACCCGTCGCCGACAGTGGCCACGACGGTCGCCTCCGGCACGGCGAGGGAGATCCCGACGGCGGCCGGCAGACCGAAGCCGAGGCCGCCGGAGGCCGGGAAGTGGTATCCGCCCGGTCGGTCGATCGCGACCCGCTCGAGATACTCCAGGTCGAGGGTGGTGGTCTCGTTGACGTAGACGACGCGGTCGTCGACGTGCTGGTTCAGGACCTCCAGGATCTCCGTGCCCGTCATCCCCTCGGGGGAGGTCCTCGCCGCGGGCAGCCGGCGCGCGGGACGCCGAGCACCGCGATCCCGCACGCCCTGGGCCAGCACGGTGACGGCGTCGGCGACGTCGGCGACGACCGCCCGGCCGAAGGGGGCGCGGGTGGCCTCGGACGGGTCCTGCGTCAACTGCCACACCCGCGTGCCGGGCTCGAGGTAGTCCCCCGGCTCCCACCGGTGGTACCGGAACACCGGTGCGCCGAGCACGAGCACGGCGTCGTGCCCGGACAGCCCGCGTCGCACCGAGTCGATGCCCGGGACCAGGACGCCGCCGAAGTTGGGGTGGGTGGTGGGAAACGGGGCATGCGACGGTGACGGCGCCACGTACA
Source organism: Kocuria sp. NPDC057446 (assembly GCF_042802875.1). Lineage (NCBI taxonomy): Bacteria > Bacillati > Actinomycetota > Actinomycetes > Micrococcales > Micrococcaceae > Kocuria > Kocuria sp. NPDC057446. The sequence continues at coordinate 910 of NZ_JBHVDI010000008.1, forward strand.
CCGTCGCATCGGCGTGCTCGGCCAGCCGGACCACGGCCTCGAAGACCGCAGGGTCCCGGACCGCGGCCGCGTCGACCTGGGGGCCCAGTACCAGCGCCGGGGACCGTGCGTCGTCGACGGCGGCGATCAGGTCCCGGGCGAGCCGGTCGGGCAGCGCACCCGCTGTGGTCACCGAGCGCTCGACGAGCAGGGAGTCATCGGGAAGGGCCGGTTCGTTCCAGTCGTCCAGGGGGACCGACACGTAGACCGGACCTCGCGGGTGGGTGGTGGCCTCGAGCACGGCCTGGGACAGCGTGCGCGGCACGTCAGCGGCGGACAGCGGTTCGTGCGCGTACTTGGTCAGCGGATAGGTGAGCATTCCCGCCTCCACGTTGGCGAGCATGGCCTGCTGCCCGACCGTGCGCCGGACCTGCTGGCCCGCCAGCAGCACCAGCGGCACGTGCGCATACCGCGCGTTGGTCAGCGCCCCCATGGCGTTGCCGGTCCCGGACGCGGCGTGCAGGTTCACCAGGACCGGCTTGCCCGTGGCGCGGGAGTAGCCCTCGGCCATGCCCACCACCACCTGCTCGTGCAGTCCCAGCACGAAGTCGAAGTCCTCGCCCAGCCCGGCCAGGAAGGGCAGCTCGTTGGAGCCGGGATTGCCGAAGATCGTGGTCATCCCGTGCGCACGGAACAGATCCGCGGATGCCTCCAGAACCGTCCTGTCGTCTCCCATGGTCCGACTCCCATCCGTTGAGTGGTGCGGCGTGGCCGCTGCGTCCTTCTCGATGAGCCTAATGATCGCGCAGGGCTCCTCCATGTTCCTCTGCACCGATCCGGCCGAGGGCTCAGGGTGCGAGACTTCGGACCTCGGCCCATCGGCGTCCTGGAACGTGTCGCCGGAAGCGGCGATGCCGTCGTCGGCCGGATGCCGGGCGGGAGCCTGCCGTCAGGGCTCTCGCGCGGAAAGGGCCGCACCCGGCATCGAGTCCCGATGCGTTCATTAAGGCATGTTGCCCCGTCCCGTCCGCCCACGCCGTGGCACCACCTACTGTGGTTGTCGTTGGTACCGACGCACAAATTCTTGGGAGTTGACGGCAATGGCGCCGAAGACTGTATTTCTGGCATCCGCGGAGCAGGACGAACTGTTCCGGAACCTCTTCACCGCACAGTGGGACCGCGCCGGGGACCAGGCCCGGTTCCTGGATCCGCCCGGCGACGTGACGTGCCCCAGCGAGTGGAAGGAGAGCGTGCGGGAGCGGATCCGCGGCTGCGACGGGGTGATCGCGCTGATCGGCGGCTCGACACCGTCCTCGGATGCGGCGCTGTGGCAGATCGAGTGCGCCGTGACCGAGGACAAGCCGCTGCTGGGTCTGTGGGTGGAGACGGAGCACCGCAACAAGCCGGCCGCGATGGGCGCGGCGCGCTGTGAGACCTGGACCTGGGAGAACATCGGGGAGTTCCTCGACCGCCTCTGATCCGACCGCCTCCGAGCTGAGGGTCGGCGGGCGCCGCGAGCGCCGGGCCGGTCCTGCCCTTCGCACCGCACCGGCGGAGGCGACCGATCGCCGGTCGCGGTCAGCGCCAGGGAACCGCCTGCCTGAGGGGGGTCACGCCCGGGCGACCTTGACGGTCACGTTGGGGCAGGAGGCGGCCAGCCGGACCAGCTCGGCCTTCTCGGCGGAGTCGGCCTTCAGGCCCCAGCGGTGCTTCACGGCCACCCACTCCCCGACGTAGGCGCAGCGGTGCTTCGACGGCATCCAGGACTCGGGGCCCCGCGCCTGCTTGGCGGAGTTCAGCTGGGAGGTCTGGGCGCTGAGGGTGCGGTGGTCGCCGAGGTCGTTGTAGAACGCCACGCGCTTGGCCTTCGTCCAGTGCCTCGCCCCCGAGCCCCAGGCCTCGTGCACGGGCACGGTGTGGTCGATCTGCACGGTGGTGGCGGAGGTGTGGACCTTCCCGTCCCAGGTGGTGATCCACTTGCCGCCCTTGACCGTGCACCGCTTGGCCGTGGTGAAGCTGGTCCGCACCTTCGACTCGTTCTGCAGCACCTCCGCCCGGGTGTTCTGGCAGTCGCGGTCGGCGTCCTTCCAGTCGCCGAACTGCTGGGCGCGGTCGTAGCCGGAGTTGCTCTCCGCGGCCACCGGGAGGGCCTGCACCGCGGCGCGCAGCGAGGCGCTGTAGGTGCTCGCCGCCTCGGCCGGAGCGGCCGCGCCGGTCAGGAGCAGGCCTGCCACGACCGCCGAGGAGACCGCGGCACGCCAGGGTGCGCGGGCCGCAGTGGCGGAGGGCGAGGTGCGGGCACGGGAGAACAGGTCGACGATCACGAGGGGACTCCAGGAGTGGGGGGCGAGGCGCCTGCCGGGGCGCACCCCCATCGTGACATCGCGAATGCAAATAGCACCGGCACGACGCCGGGCCGTCCCCGCAGCACTTGTGGGGACAGCGCCGGTGACCTGGCTGTCCGTGCGCCCCCGGCCACCCCGCTTCGTCAGGGTCGTGGCCCCTAGGCTGGGGCGGGTGAACGCACCGACAGCCGCCGCGTGGGCGGAGCGCCACCAGGTGGCCGTGTACCTGAGCGCCATCGCCGCCGCGGTCCTCGTGGGCCGGTCGGTGCCCGGCGCCCCGGCGCTCGCCCCGGCCATCACGCCGGTCCTGGGGCTGTTGCTGTTCGCCACGTTCCTGGCGGTCCCGTTCTCCTCGCTGGGCCGGGCCTTCGCGGACCTCCGCTTCCTGGGGTCGCTGCTGGTGGTCAACTTCGTGGTCGTCCCGGTCGTGGTCCTCGGACTGTCCCGCACGGTCGCCGGGCACGAGGCGCTGCTGCTGGGCGTGCTGCTCGTGCTGCTGGCCCCCTGCGTGGACTACGTCATCGTCTTCACCGGTCTCGCCGGCGGTGCCGCCGACCGGCTCCTGGCGGCCGCCCCGCTGCTCATGCTCGCGCAGATGCTGCTCCTGCCGGTCTACCTGCTGCTCCTCGCCGGCCCGGAGGCGGTCGCGCTGGTCGAGCTCGGCCCCTTCGTGGAGGCCTTCGTGCTCCTGATCCTGCTGCCCCTGGCCGCGGCGGCGCTGGTGCAGCGGGCGGCCTCCGGCGTCGCCGCGGCCCGGCGGCTGGAGTCCGCGACGGCCACCGCCATGGTGCCGCTGATGGCGCTCACCCTGTTCACGGTGATCGCCTCGCAGGTGCGCGGGGTGGGGGAGCAGCTGGCCGACCTCGCGGCGGTCGTGCCGCTCTACGCCGGCTTCCTGGTGCTCATGGTCCCGATCGGGATCCTGGCCGCCCGCCTCGCCCGCCTGGACGTGCCCGTCTCCCGGGCCCTGGTCTTCGGCGGGGTCACCCGCAACTCCCTCGTGGTGCTCCCGCTGGCCCTGGCGCTGCCGGAGCGGCTCGCGCTCACGCCGCTCGTCGTCGTCACCCAGACCCTCGTGGAACTGGTGGGGATGGTGGTGCTGGTGCGGCTGGTCCCCGCGCTGGTGCGGGACCGCGATCCCCGACACCGTGGGGGGACCACCTCGTCCCCTCGAGCGGCACCCCGCCCTTGGCGCAGCTCCTGACCTCCTGCGTCCCGCCCGTGGCCGGTGGCACCGCGTTCCCCGAGGACGACGACGTCACTGGGGCCACAGCGGCCCCCGCCGTCGGGTCCGGCGAGCGCCGCAGCGCCCGGCTGGGCACGGGCCCGCCTGATTCGCCGTGGTCCACCGCCTCGCCGGGCAGATGGCGTGCCCCGTGAACCTGCCGATCAGCACCGCGAGGAACGCGGTGGTCCCCGCCGCCGGGTCTCCGGAGTCCTGATCAGCCGGTCCCGCGCCCCGTTCCCCATGCCTCGAGGTGGTCCACGGCCGTGCGGACACCGTCCTCCGTCCGGATCGCCGCGCCCAGGCGCCGCGACCGTTCCCGCAGCGACTCGTCTCCCAGGGACTCCTCGAGGGCGGCGGCCAGCCGCTCGGCAGTGAGCCTGGAACGGGGGATCGGCCGGGGCCCCGCTCCGAGGGCGTGGATCCGGGCCGCCCAGAACGGCTGGTCCACGCCGAAGGGGACCGCGATGTTCGGGATGCCCGCGCGCAGCCCGGCCGCCGTCGTCCCGGCCCCGGCGTGGTGCACCACGGCGGCAGCCCGCGGCAGCAGGAGCTCGTGGGGGACGGCGGTGCGCACCAGGACGTCGGCGCCGAGGCCCGCACCGGATCCCTCGGCGGCGAGGCCGCCCCACCCCGTCAGCAGGACGCCGCGGGAGCCGGTGGCCCGCAGCGCCGCGGTCACAATCCGCGAGGTCCGGAGGGCGTCGGCGCTCGACATGCTGCCGAAGCCCACCACCACCGGGGGCGCCCCGTCCCGCAGGAACGTCTCCAGCTCGGGATCGAGCCCGCCCGCAGGGGCATCGAGGAACCAGTAGCCGGTCAGCACATGACGGGCCGGCCAGTCGGAGGGCGGGGGAAGCACCTGCGGGCTGATGCCGTACAGCCCGCCCGCGTCCGGCCGGGCGGGGGACTGTTCCGGCAGGCCCGCGGCGACTCGGGCGGCGCGCTCGGCGGGGCGCGTGGGTGCGGCGGCCGCGAGGGCGGTGAGCCGGTGGGCGAGACGGTTGCCGGCCCGTCCTGCCCACCGCGGCACGCGTGGGGCCAGGACCCCGGGGAACGCGCCCGTCACAGGGCCGAGCGGGTGCAGGTGCGCCGGGAGGAACCGGGCCCCGGTCCGTTCGGCCACCGGACGGGCGATGGGAGCACCTCCGATGCCCGCCAGGACCACGTCGGCCGCCACGGCGGCGTCCAGGAGCGCGGTGGTCCGCGCGGCGGCCTGGCGGCTCACTTCCTCCTGCATCCCGCGCGGCACGAGCCCGCGCATCTTCTCGGTGGACGGCAGCCTCCCGGCGGCCTCCTGCATGCTGCCGGGCAGGGCGACGGCTGGCACGCCGTGCTGCTGGGGGAGCCAGGCGAGGTCCTCGGGCGCCGCGACGACGACGCAGTGGCCCCGGGTCTGCAGGCCCGCCGCGAGCGCGGTGTAGGGCTGGACACCACCGCGGGAGTCGACGGCCACGATGAGGACGTCCATGAACACCTCCTTAATGCAACACATTGTTGCATTAAGGCGTGCTCCGCGCAGGAAGGCTCGACCGCGCCGACGGCTCCAGCACAGGATGCGTCCGACGCGGGCGACAATGGGTGCATGTGCCCCGGCATCCCGGTCCCCGAGCACCGTCCGGCACGGTCATCGGGCCGTGCGGGCCGCCCCGCCGTGCCCATCGACGGCGTGGTACTGGCGGCCACGCTCGAGGAGCTGGCCGTGACGGGACCGCACGCGCTGAGCGTCGACAGGGTCGCGCGGCGCGCGGGTGTCCACCGGACCTCCGTGTACCGCCGCTGGCCGGACCGCGGCGCGCTCGTCGTCGCCGCTCTCGAGCGCCAGCTGGACGCCTTCGGGGTGCCGGAGGACACGGGCGGGCTGCGCACGGATCTCGCGGCCGTGCTGGAGCCCCTGGCGCGGCACCTGGCCACGCCCGCGGGCAGGGCACTGCTCCTGGTGGCCATGGCGGACGGGATGTCCGACGAGGTGGGGACGGTCGTCGCACGGCGCCTGGAGGCCTCCGAGCAGCCGCTGGATGACCTGGTCCGCCGGGCCCGGGCTCGCGGGGAGTGGTCCCCGGACGTCGCCCCGGCTGACGTGGCGGACGCTCTGGTGGGGGCCGCCCTCCACCGGGTCGGCATGCTCCGACGCCCTGTGACGGACGAATGGGTCACGGCCGTGTGCGAGCTGCTGGCCCGAGCCGTCGCGGAGCCCGGTCCCGACGCCACCTGAGGGCGGTCCTCGGCGGAGCCCGGACCGCCCGCCGGACCGGCCGGCCGCCCTTCATCCCGGCGGCTTCCACGAGCCCCCTCGTGTGCGGCCCCCAGGGTTCGTAGACTGGCCCTCCGTGCCGCGGACCGGCGGCCCCGCTGCCGGCCCGGTGGTCGAGCAGTTCAGCAGTGGCACGGCCCAGACGTCGAACGAAGAAGGGATCTCCCCATGACCGACCAGAACGACGGCACCGCCAAGGTGCGCGAGCTCATCAAGTCCACCCGCATCGCCATGCTCACCCACGCGGACGAGCACGGGAACCTGATCTCCAAGCCGATGGCCACGCAGGACGTGGACTTCGACGGGACCGTGTACTTCATCGCCGAGCGCACCTCGGACCAGGTCCAGGACCTGCAGCAGCGCCCGGCCGTGAACGTCGCCTACGCCGGCAACGGCGCCTGGGTGTCGCTGACCGGCACGGCGCTCGTGCTCAACGACGAGGCGAAGCTCAAGGAGCTGTGGGACAGCTTCACCGGCTCCTGGCTCGAGGGCGGTCCCGAGAACCCGGACAACGTCCTCATCGAGGTCACCGGCCGCTCCGCCGAGTACTGGGACACCCCCGGCGGCGGCAAGGTCACCCAGGTGGCCAACCTCGTGAAGGCCAAGGTCACCGGCGACACCATCAAGGGTGACAAGGGCGTCGTCGACCTCTGAGACCGGCCCGGGGCCGTCCGCTCCGCCCGGACCGGACGGCCTCGCCCCCGGGCGTGTCCGGCGGGGCGTTGATAGAATCCGGGCATGAACACTGCACTGGTCCGCCCCCGCAACGGCAAGCTCATCGCCGGCGTCTGCGCGGCCCTGGCCGCCCGCTTCGGACTGCCGAAGTTCCTGCTGCGCCTGGGGTTCATCGTCTTCGGCCTGGTGGGCGTGGGGGAGCTGGTCTACATCGCGCTGTGGATCATCATCCCCAAGGAGGCCTGAGCCTCACCCCCGCTCCTCCGGCGCCGCGTGCGGCTCGGTGATCTCGAGCAGCGCTGTGGATGCCTTCCGCGGCCGGTCCGTCCTGGGTGCCCCCAGTACGCCGCGCTGTATCGCCGAGGCACCCCGAGAGACGTGAGGGACCCCGGTGGCGGCCTCGGCCCGGGGTGAGGGGGCAAAGCCATGAACCGGGTCGTGGACGACAGTGCGGACGGCCGGAGGAGCGACGACGACGTCTGGGCCGTGATCGATCTCCAGCGCCGGGGCACGGCGGACCTGCTCGCCGGGATCTCCGGGGAGCGGTGGGACGAGCCGTCGCTGTGCGAGGGATGGACGGTGCGGGACGTCGCCGCCCACCTGACGCTGCAGCAGCTGGGCCTCGGCGCCGCGCTGCTGCTCCTGCTCACGGGAGGCGGGGCCGAGGTGCTGCGGCACCGGCTCACGCCCGCCTGAGGTCACGGCAGAACGTCGAGCCGCCCTGCCGTGGTGGGTCGGCCCGCGCTCGCCGTGCGGGGCGCCGACCAGGTCGCGCTAGACAGCCCGTGGTCCGGCGGGGGAGTCCTGCCCTGCGGTGGAGGCACGAATGATCAGCTCGGGTTCGGCGATCAGCTGCTGCGGCTCGAATCCGGGGCCGCTGGAAGCCTCGGTCAGCAGCAGCTCCATCGCCGCACGGCCGAGCTCGGCGGCGTTCTGCCGCACGGAGCTCAGGGGCACGGCGGCGGACGCCGCGAAATCGATGTCGTCGTAGCCGATGAGAGCGATGTCCTCCGGGACCCGGGCAGAGCCGCGGAACAGCAGCCCCTGCATCATGCCCAGCGCCAGCAGGTCGTTCGCGGCGAAGACGGCATCGGGGCGCCTCTCCACGGGCAGCCGGAGGATGGCGTCGGCGGCCGCGCGGCCGGCGGCGGTGGTCATGGCGTCGGTCTCGAGCACCTCGGGGCCGGGCAGGCCGGCTTCCCGCAGTGCCTCCCGGGCGCCGTCGAGGCGGTCGCGGACCTGTCGCAGGCTCATCGGTCCCCCCGCGAACAGGATCCGCCGCCGACCGAGGGCCACCAGGTGCGTCGCGGCCAGGCGCCCGCCCTCGACGTCGTCGACGGACACCGACGAGAAGTCCTCCCGATACGTCTGCCGGTCCACCAGGACCGTGGGAATGCCCCGGCTGCGGAGCCGGGACAGTCGCGCCGACACGTCGCCGACGGGGGAGATCAGCACGCCGCGCACGCGCTGCTCCTCGAACAGGTCCAGGTAGTCGGCCTCCCGTTCCGCGTCCTCCCCGCTGTTCCCCACCAGCACATAGATGCCTTGCGAAGCGGCATGATCCTCCGCGCCCCGGGCCAGCTCGGTGAAGAAGGGGTTGGCGGCGTCCAGCACGATCAGGCCGACACTGCGGCTCAGGCCGGCCCGCAGCTGGCTGGCGGCCGCGTTGCGCACGAACCCCAGCTTCTCGATCGCGGTCTGCACCCGCTCCCGCGTTGCCGGCGTCACGCGATCCGGGTGGTTCAGGACGTTGGAGACGGTCCCCACGGAGACCCCTGCGAGCCGAGCGACGTCCTTGACGCCGACGTTCATCACCACGCCCTCCCCCTCTGCCGTGGACGAGCCGCCGTCACACCGCCGTCCTTGAAACGGATCAACCCCGGAAGAATCTCACTGAACCGGTGATTGACACCACACTACACGGTTCATATGATCTAGTTCACACGGCAATTGAAACGATTTACAACCTCCGCCCCCACCCTCATCACGAAAGTGAACACACCATGGCAGCACCAGCCTCTCACCGGGACCGCCCCGTCCTGGCCCTGCGCGGAGCTCTGAAGACCTTCGGTCCTGTCATCGCTCTGGCGGAGGGGACCGTCGAGCTGTGGGCCGGGGAGATCAACGCCCTGTGCGGGGAGAACGGGGCGGGCAAGTCCACGCTGGTGAAGATCCTGGCCGGGGTGCACGCCCCGGACGCCGGGGAGTTCTCGGTGGCCGGCGAGCCGGTGGCCTTCCGATCGGTGGCCGACAGCAAGGCCGCCGGCATCTCCGTCATCTATCAGGAGCCCACCCTGTTCCCCGACCTGTCGGTGGCCGAGAACATCTACATCGGCCGTCAACCCCGGAACCGTCTCGGTCTCGTGGACCACGCGCGGATGCGCCGGGACGCGGCGGGGCTGTTCGACCGTCTGGGGGTGGGCCTGGACCCGGCCCGCACGGCCGAGGGGCTGTCCATCGCGGACCAGCAGATCATCGAGATCGCCAAGGCGATCTCCCTGGACGCCCGGGTGCTGGTGATGGACGAGCCCACCGCTGCGCTGTCGGGCCGCGAGGTGGACCGCCTGTTCACGGTCGCCCGTGCCCTGCGGGACGCCGGGGCGGCGATCCTGTTCATCTCCCACCGCTTCGACGAGGTCTTCGATCTGTCCGACCGGATCACCGTCATGCGCGACGGCCGCTACATCGCCACCCACCGCACCGCGGAGACCACCGTGGAGGAGATCGTGCGGGACATGGTCGGACGCGACATCGACGCCCTGTTCCCCAAGCTCGAGGCCGAGATCGGCGAGCCCGTGCTCACGGTGAAGGACCTGGAGCGCCGGGGAGTGTTCGCGGGCATCGACTTCGAGGTCCGTGCCGGGGAGATCGTCGCCCTGGCCGGGCTCGTGGGGTCCGGTCGCACCGAGGTGGCCCGGGCCGTCTTCGGCATCGACGCCTACGACGCCGGCACCGTAGAGGTCGCCGGCCGGCCGCTGAGGGCCGGGAGCCCGAAGGCGGCCATCGGCGCCGGCATCGGCTTCGTACCGGAGGACCGCCGCAAGCAGGGGCTGGTCATGGACCTGTCCGTCGGACGCAACACGACCCTGACCCTGCGGGAGAAGTTCACCCGCCTGGGCCTGATCAACGGGCGCGCCGAGTCCGACGCCGCCCGGGAGTGGACCCGGAAGCTGCAGGTGAAGACCTCGTCCCTGCACCAGCCCGTGTCCACCCTCTCGGGCGGCAACCAGCAGAAGGTGGTGCTGGCCAAGTGGCTGGCCACCGGGCCGAAGCTGCTGATCATCGACGAACCCACCCGCGGGATCGACGTGGGGACCAAGAGCGAGGTCCACCGCCTGATCTCGGAACTCGCCACGGAGGGTCTGGCCATCCTGATGATCTCCTCCGAGCTCCCCGAGGTGCTGGGCATGGCCGACCGTGTGCTCGTCATGCACGAGGGCCGCATCACGGCCACCCTCGACCGGGCCGAGGCCACGCCCGAAACCGTCATGCACGCCGCCACCGGAGCCACGGAGGACCACCGATGAGCACGCCCCTGGACCAGCGACCGGCCACCGCGTCCACACCCGCACCCGCTCCGCGGGCCGCCCACGGCGGCAGCGACCGGTTCTCCCGGCTGCTCAGGCACCGGGAGCTGCCGGTGATCGTGGCTCTGGTGGCGCTGATCGTCTTCACCAGCGTCAACAACCCCGCGTTCCTCTCCCCGCAGGGCACCAAGGACCTGCTGCTCAACGCCACGATCATGGTGATCCTCGCGGCCGGGCAGGCCATGGTCATCATCACCCGCAACGTCGACCTGTCGGTCGGCTCCGTACTGGGACTCGTCGCCTTCGGCACCGGCACCGTCTTCTCGATCGCCCCCGAGGTGCCCGTTCCGGTGGTCTTCCTCGGCGGGATGCTCTTCGGTGCCCTGCTCGGTGCCGTCAACGGCGCCCTGGTCACCTTCGCCAAGGTCCCGGCCCTGGTGATCACCCTGGGCACCCTCTACATCTACCGCGGGCTCAACAACGCCTGGGCCGGCGGCACCCAGTACTTCGCCGGGGACCGCCCCGCCGAGTTCGGCGCACTGTCCGTGGACACCGTCCTGGGCGTCCCCGTCATCACCGTCCTCGCCCTGGTGGTGGTCGTCGCCGTCGCGGTCTTCATGGGCGGCACCCGCCCGGGGCGCGACCTCTACGCCATCGGCTCCGACCCCGACGCCGCCCGGCTCTTCGGCATCCCCGTGGCCAGGCGCACCCTCACCGTGTTCGTCGCCAACGGCGCCCTCGCGGGGCTCGCCGGTGTCCTGTACACCAGCCGGTTCAACGCGGTCGGCGCGACCACCGGCGCCGGCCTGGAACTGGACGTGGTCGCCGCGGCCGTGGTGGGCGGTGTGGCCATCTTCGGCGGCAGCGGGACCATCCTCGGCGCCGCGATCGGCGCGGTGCTGCTCAACACCATCACCTCCTCCCTGACCGCCCTGCAGGTCGACAAGTTCTGGCAGCAGGCCATCGTCGGCGTCCTGATCCTCGCCGCCATCCTCATCGACCGCCTGGCCGGCCTGCGCCGGGCCAAGCACCTTCGCGAAAAGGAGGGACGCCATGTCTGAGACCGTCTCCGTCACCGCCGTCGACACCTCGAAGCCTCTGCCCGACGACACCGTCACCGGACCCCGCTGGTGGGCCGGCCGCGACGCCGTGATGATCTACCTGCTCGTGGCGTTCCTCCTCTTCGCCGCGATCGCGGTCCCGCGCTTCGCGACCCCCGTCACCGTCGGTTTTCTCCTGCTCGACGTCGTGGCCGTCCTGCTGATCGCCATGCCGATGACCCTGATCGTCATCACCGGGGAGATCGACCTCTCCGTGGCCTCCATCGCCGGTCTGACCAGCGCCGTCCTGGGCGTGCTGTGGGCCGGGGGCATGGGCATCTGGGCGGCGATCGCTGTCGCGCTCCTCTGCGGAATCGCCGCCGGAGCCCTCAACGGCGTGCTCATCGCCCATCTCGGCCTCCCCTCCCTCGCCGTGACCATCGGCACCCTGGCCCTGTTCCGAGGCCTGGCCCTGGTCATCATCGGCGACAACGCGGTGGCCGACTTCCCCGTCGAGGTCACCGCCCTGGCCTCCGCCCGCCTCGGCGCCACCGGCATCCCGGTCGTCATGATCCCCGTGGCCCTGCTCGTGCTGCTCACCGGGCTGGTGCTCCACCGGACGGCCTTCGGCCGCGGGCTCTACGCCATGGGCTACAGCAAGGACGCCGCCCGGTTCGTCGGCATCAACGTGAACCGCTCCAAGTTCGTGCTCTACCTCACCAGCGGGCTCGTCTCGGCAGCCGCGGGCATCTTCTGGACCTTCCGATACACCTCCGCCCGCTCCGACAACGCCTCCGGCCTGGAGCTGACGGTCATCGCCGCCGTCCTGCTCGGCGGGGTCTCGATCTTCGGCGGCAAGGGCACGGTGCCCGGGGTCGTGGCCGGGGTGCTCCTCATCGGGTCGCTGAACTACGCCCTGCGCCTGGACCGGGTCTCGGACGTCGTCCTCGTCACCGTCACCGGCGTGCTGCTCATCGCCTCGGTCGTGGCCCCCAGCATCGGCGCAGCCGTCGGGAAGTGGCGACACACCCGCAGACTCCGGAACCAGCTGGCCCTCCCGGACCCCGCCTGACCACCGTCCCCACCTGCTCACCCGCTCACCGCCCGCCGGGGCCACCCCGGCAAGGAAGGAACCACCCATGTTCTCCACCCGCTCCCGCGCCCAGCGCCTCACCGGGCTGACGGCCCTCGCGATGGCCGGCACCCTGACCCTGTCCGCCTGCGGCGGCGGAGGCTCGACCGACGCAGCGGGTGAGGGCGGCGGCGAGGAAGTCAGCGACGCCGCCATCACCTTCATCCCCAAGCAGCTCAACAACCCCTACACCGACGTCGTGCTCGGTGGCGGGGAGGGGGCGGCCGAGGCCGCCGGCTTCGCCGAGGCCAACGTCGTCGGACCGCTGGAGGCCTCGGCCTCCAGCCAGGTCACCTTCATCAACGCCGAGACCCAGGCAGGGACGAACGCCATCGCCATCGCGGCCAACGACCCCGACGCCGTCTGCGGGGCCCTCGGCGAGGCGCGGTCGGCCGGTGCCAAGATCGTGGCCTTCGACTCCGACACCAACCCGGACTGCCGCGACCTGTTCGTCAACCAGGTCAACGCCAAGGACGTGGCCTTGATCCAGCTCGAGATGATCTCCGAGCAGATCGGCGGCGAGGGCAAGATCGCCATCCTCTCCGCCACCGCCAACGCCACCAACCAGAACGAGTGGATCAAGTACATGGAGGAGGAGCTGGCCTCCAACCCCGAGTACGGGAACATCGAGCTGGTCGCCAAGGTCTACGGCGACGACGACGACAACAAGTCCTTCCAGGAGGCCCAGGGCCTCCTGCAGGCCCACCCGGACCTGAAGGGCATCATCTCGCCCACCACAGTGGGCATCGCCGCCACCGCCCGCTACCTCTCGACCTCCGAGCACAAGGGCGAGGTCGCACTGACCGGTCTCGGCCTGCCCAACGAGATGCGCTCCTTCGTCAAGGACGGCACCGTCAGCGAGTTCGCCCTGTGGGACCCGGCCCAGCTCGGCGAGGTCGCCGCCCACGCGGCCAAGGCCCTCGTGGACGGCACCATCACCGGTGAGCCCGGCGACACGTTCACCGCCGGTGAGCTCGGGGAGCGCACCGTCGAGGAGGGCGGCACCGTCGTCGTCGGTCCCCCGACCGAGTTCAGCGCCGACAACATCGACGACTACGACTTCTGAGCCGTCGGCAGCCTCCCGGTGCGAGGGCAGCCCGCCTCGCACCGGGAGCACCCCCGGCTCTCGCCGAACCGGGGGACCGTCACGACCGTCTCCCCGCACCGCGGAGCCGGCAACCACAGACCCCAGCACCACTCGATGAGAGGACGGACATGGAACGCGTCTGCTTCCGGTTGCAGGTCAAGCAGGAGCACCTCGCCGAGTACGCCCGACGCCACGCCACCGTCTGGCCCGACATGCTCCGCGCCCTGCACGCCACGGGCTGGCGCAACTACTCCCTGTTCCTGGGCGAGGACGGCCTGCTGATCGGCTACCTCGAGACCGAGGACCTGGCCGCAGCCCAGGCCGGAATGGCCGCCACCGACGTCAACGCACGGTGGCAGACCGAGATGGCCCCGTTCTTCGAGGACCTCGACCTCCCGCCCGACCAGGGCTTCCTGCGGCTGACCGAGGTCTTCCACCTCGAGGACCAGCTCCCGGTCCTGCACCCGCCCCGGACCCGTACCGATGACCCGCACCCAGGAGAATCCTCATGACCTCGTTCGACGACATCGCGCCCCAGCTGGCCGCCCAGGCCATCGAGCTGCCCTCGTGGGCGTTCGGCAACTCGGGGACCCGGTTCAGGGTCTTCTCGACGCCGGGCACCCCGCGCACGGTGGAGGAGAAGATCGCCGACGCCGCCACGGTGCACCGCCTCACCGGCCTGGCCCCGACCGTGGCCCTGCACATCCCGTGGGACCAGGTGGACGACTACGCGGCCCTGGCCCGGTACGCGGCCGACCAGGGGGTGGCGCTGGGCACGATCAACTCCAACACCTTCCAGGACGACGCCTACAAGTTCGGCTCCCTGACCCACTCGGACCACGCGGTGCGGGCCAAGGCGGTCGAGCACCACCTGCGGTGCCTGGAGATCATGGGCGAGACCGGATCGCGGGACCTGAAGATCTGGCTGGCCGACGGGTCCAACTACGCCGGCCAGCAGGACATGCGCGGACGCCAGGACCGGCTGGCGGAGTCGCTGGCCGAGATCTACGCCCAGGTCGCGGCGCAGCAGCGGCTGGTGCTGGAGTACAAGTTCTTCGAGCCGGCGTTCTACCACACCGACGTCCCCGACTGGGGCACGGCCTGCGCCCAGGTCACCGCCCTCGGGGAGCGGGCGCTGGTCTGCCTGGACACCGGCCACCACGCCCCGGGCACCAACATCGAGTTCATCGTGATGCAGCTGCTGCGGCTCGGCAAGCTCGGCTCCTTCGACTTCAACTCCCGCAACTACGCCGACGACGACCTCATCGTGGGGGCGGCGGACCCGTTCCAGCTCTTCCGGATCATGGTCGAGGTGATCCGCGGCGGGGCGCTGGACCCGGCCTCGGGGGTGGCCTTCATGCTCGACCAGTGCCACAACGTGGAGGAGAAGATCCCCGGCCAGATCCGCTCGGTGCTCAACGTCCAGGAGATGACCGCCCGCGCCCTGCTCGTCGACCGCGCCGCGCTGACCGCCGCGCAGGAGGCCGGGGACGTGCTCGGCGCCCACCAGGTCCTGATGGACGCCTTCTACACCGACGTCCGCCCCGCCCTGGCGGGCTGGCGGGAGTCCCGCGGCCTGCCGGCGGAGCCGATGGCCGCCTACGCCGCCTCCGGGCACCAGCAGCGACTGGCCGCCGAGCGCGTCGGCGGAACCCAGGCCTCCTGGGCCTCCTGAGCCCCTTCGCAGCTGCCCGCCCGATTCCACCAGAGCCCACCAGACCCGCCCGACGAGGAGCCCCCTGACATGACCGCCCGACACACCACCGCTCAGCAGACCGCCCCGGACACCGCGCAGGACACCGCGCAGGACACCGTCGCCGCCCTCATCGCCCGGTCCAACCGGCTCGGGGCGGACCCGAGGAACACCAACTACGCGGGCGGGAACACCTCCGCCAAGGGCACTGCGACCGACCCCGTCACGGGCGAGGGCGTCGAGCTGCTGTGGGTCAAGGGCTCCGGCGGCGACCTCGGCACCCTGGCCGAGAAGGGCCTGGCCGCGCTCCGGCTGGACCGGCTGCGCGCCCTCGTCGACGTCTACCCCGGGGCGGAGCGGGAGGACGAGATGGTCGCGGCCTTCGACTACTGCCTGCACGGCAAGGGCGGGGCCGCGCCGTCCATCGACACGGCCATGCACGGGCTGGTCGACGCCGCGCACGTGGACCACCTGCACCCCGACTCCGGCATCGCGCTCGCCACCGCCGCCGACGGCGAGGCGCTCACGGGCGAGATCTTCGGCGGGAAGGTCGTGTGGGTGCCCTGGCGCCGCCCCGGCTTCCAGCTGGGCCTGGACATCGCCGCGATCAAGGACGCGAACCCGCAGGCGATCGGGTGCATCCTGGGCGGGCACGGCATCACCGCGTGGGGCGCCACCAGCGAGGAGTCCGAGCAGAACTCCCTGTGGATCATCCGCACCGCCGAGGCCTACATCGACCAGCACGGCCGGCCCGAGCCCTTCGGCCCGGTCCTGGACGGCTGCCAGGCGCTGCCGGAGGCGCAGCGCCGGGCCAAGGCCGCGGCCCTGGCCCCGGTGATCCGCGGACTGGCCTCGCACGACCGTCCGCAGGTCGGCCACTTCACCGACGACGCCCGGGTGCTGGAGTTCCTCGCCGCCGCCGAGCACCCGCGCCTGGCCGCACTCGGCACCTCCTGCCCGGACCACTTCCTGCGCACCAAGGTCAAGCCCCTGGTCCTGGACCTGCACGCCGGCGCCCCGGTCGAGGAGTGCGTGGCGCGGCTCCAGGAGCTGCACGAGGCCTACCGCGCCGACTACCAGGCCTACTACGACCGTCACGCCGGCCTGGACTCGCCCGCGATCCGCGGGGCGGACCCGGCGATCGTGCTGGTGCCCGGGGTCGGGATGTTCTCCTTCGGCAAGGACAAGCAGACCGCCCGGGTCGCCGGGGAGTTCTACCTCAACGCCATCAACGTGATGCGCGGGGCCGAGGGCATCTCCAGCTACGCGCCGATCGACGAGGCCGAGAAGTTCCGCATCGAGTACTGGGCCCTGGAGGAGGCCAAGCTCCGGCGCATGCCCGCGCCCAAGCCGCTGGCCACCCGGATCGCCCTGGTCACCGGGGCGGCGTCGGGCATCGGGCGGGCCATCGCCACCCGTCTGGCCGCCGAGGGCGCCTGCGTGGTCATCGCCGACCTGGACGAGGAGAAGGCCCGGGCCGCGGCCGCGGAGCTCGGCGGGCCGGACGCGGCCGTCGGCGTGGCCGTGGACGTCTCCGACGAGGCCGCCGTGCAGGCCGCGATCGAGGCGGCCGTCCTGGCCTTCGGCGGCCTGGACCTGGTGGTCAACAACGCGGGGCTGTCGCTGTCCAAGCCGTTGCTGGAGACCACCGAGGCCGACTGGGACCTGCAGCACGACGTCATGGCCAAGGGCTCCTTCCTGGTCGCCAAGAACGCGGCCCGGGTGCTGATCGCCCAGGAGCTGGGCGGGGACATCGTCTACATCTCCTCGAAGAACTCGATCTTCGCCGGCCCCAACAACATCGCCTACTCCGCGACCAAGGCGGACCAGGCCCACCAGGTCCGGCTGCTGGCCGCCGAGCTGGGCGAGCACGGCATCAAGGTCAACGGCATCAACCCGGACGGGGTGGTGCGCGGCTCCGGGATCTTCGCCGGGGGCTGGGGCGCCAAGCGCGCGGCGGTCTACGGCGTGCCGGAGGAGGAGCTGGGCGCGTACTACGCCCAGCGCACCCTGCTCAAGCGGGAGGTCCTGCCCGAGAACGTCGCCAACGCGGTGTTCGCCCTGTGCACCGCCGACTTCTCCCACACCACCGGTCTGCACGTGCCCGTCGACGCCGGCGTGGCCGCCGCCTTCCTCCGGTGAGTCCGGTGCGCATCCCCGCGGCGGTCGCCGCCGTCGACCTGGGGGCCACCAGCGGGCGCGTGATCGTCGGCGGCCTCGCGGACGGACGGCTCCGCCTGCGCCACGTGGCCCGCTTCCCCAACCAGCCCGTGCGCCTGCACGAGGGGGACCGTTCCGGGCTGCACTGGAACATCACCGAGCTCCACCGGTCCCTGACCGCGGGACTGGCCCAGGCCCTGCGGGGGGGCGACGACGTGGTCTCCGTCGGCGTCGACTCCTGGGCCGTGGACTACGCCCTGCTGCGGAACGGCCGGATGCTCGGGGTGCCCTACCACTACCGGGACGAGCGCACCGCCGCCGGAGTGGCGGCCGTGCACGCGCAGGTGGGCCCGGAGGAGCTCTACGCCCGCAACGGCCTGCAGCACCTGCCGTTCAACACGGTCTTCCAGCTCGCCGCCGACCGGATCGCCGGGGACCTGGCCGTGGCCGACCGGGGCCTGCTCGTCCCGGACCTCGTCGCCTACTGGCTCACCGGGCAGCAGGTCGCCGAGGCCACCAACGCCTCCACCACCGGCCTGCTCGACCCCCGCACCCGGCAGTGGGACACCGGGCTGCTGGACGAGCTCGGGGTCGCCCGTGGGCTGCTCGCGCCCGTCGTCGCCCCCGGCACCACGATCGGTGCACTGCTGCCGGCGGTGGCGGCCGAGCTGGGCGCCGGGCCGGGGCCGACGGTCACCGCCGTGGGCTCCCACGACACCGCATCGGCGGTCGCCGCCGTGCCGAGCACCGCCGAGGACGCGGCCTTCATCTCCTCCGGCACCTGGTCCCTGGTCGGCGTCGAGCTGGAGGCCCCGGTGCTCTCCGCCGAGAGCCGGGCGGCGAACTTCACCAACGAGGGCGGCGTGGACGGGCGGGTGCGCTACCTCAAGAACGTCTCGGGACTGTGGCTGCTCACCGAGTCCATGCGCACCTGGGACGGGCCCGGGGCCACCGACGCCCAGCGCAGCAGCGACCTCGCGGCCCTGCTCGCCGAGGCCGCCGCCGTGACCCGCCCCGTGCCGGTCTTCGACGCCACCGACGAGCGCTTCACCGCCCCGGGGGACATGCCCGCCCGCATCACCGCCTGGTGCCTGGAGCACGACCGCGAGCCCCCGCGCACCCGCGCCGAGGTGGTGCGCTCCATCCTGGAGTCCCTGGCCGCGGCCTACGCCACCACGATCGAGCAGGCCGAGCGGCTCTCCGGGCGGACCATCCGCACCGTGCACGTCGTGGGCGGCGGATCGCAGAACGCCCTGCTGTGCCAGCTCACCGCCGACCGCACCGGCCGCACCGTGCACGCCGGGCCGGCCGAGGCCACCGCCATCGGCAACGTGCTCGTGCAGCTGCGGGCCGCCGGGATCGTCCCCGGCTCCCTGGAGAACCTGCGGGACCTCGTGGCCCGGAGCATCGAGCCCGTCCGCTACGTCCCGCGGGTGCTCGCTCCGCCCCGCCGGTCGTGACCGACCTGTGGCACTGTGAGGAGCACACCCCGGGAGAAAGCGACACCACCATGACCGACGCCACCCGGACCTCCGGCCGCGCCACCCGCCTCACCGAGCTCGTCGACCGGCTCTCCCTGGCGGAGAAGGTGCACCTGCTCACCGGCGAGACCGCCTTCACCCTGCCCGGCAACGAGACGATCGGCCTGGCGCCCCTGGCCTTCTCGGACGGTCCCACCGGGGTGCGCGGGCTGACCTTCGTCGGTGGGGACGCCGTGGCCCTGTTCCCCAGCGCGACCCTGATCGCCGGGGCCTTCGACGACGGGATCGCCGAGGAGGTGGGGCGGATGCTGGCCGAGGAGGCCCAGCGCCAGCACATCCACGTGGTCCTCGGTCCCACGATCAACCTGCACCGCTCCCCGCTGGGCGGGCGGCTGTTCGAGGCCTACTCCGAGGACCCGTACCTCACCGGGCGCACGGCCGGCGCCTACGTGCGCGGCATGCAGGCCGGCGGCACCGCCGCCTGCCCGAAGCACCTGGTGGCCAACGAGTCCGAGACGCTGCGCAACTTCATGGACTCCCGGGTCTCGGAGACCGCACTGCGCGAGCTGTACCTGCTGCCCTTCGAGATGGCGGTCCAGGACGCCGGCGCCTGGTCGATGATGGCCGCCTACAACGACGTCAACGGGGTGGCGGCCACCGAGCACGACCACGTCCAGAACGGGATCGTCAAGGGCGAGTGGGGCTGGGACGGGCTGATCATGAGCGACTGGTTCGCCACCAAGCGCACCGCGGCCTCCGCCAACGGCGGCCTGGACCTCGTCATGCCCGGCCCCGGCGGGCCCTGGGGCGAGCGCCTCGTGACCGCGGTCCGGGCCGGCGAGGTCGCGGAGGAGACGATCGACGACCACGTGCTGCGGCTGCTGCGCCTGGCCGAGAGGGTCGGCGGGCTCACCCCGCCGGGGCAGCGGCCCCGGCCGTGGGCGCAGGACCTGCCCACGGTGGACTCCCCGCAGCGGAAGGAACAGCTGC
Organism: Kocuria sp. NPDC057446; assembly: GCF_042802875.1. Classification (NCBI taxonomy): domain Bacteria; kingdom Bacillati; phylum Actinomycetota; class Actinomycetes; order Micrococcales; family Micrococcaceae; genus Kocuria; species Kocuria sp. NPDC057446. The sequence goes on from NZ_JBHVDI010000008.1 coordinate 20,498, forward strand.
GCCGGATCGCCGCCCGGGGCATGACGGTCGTGGCGAACCGCGGCGTCCTGCCCCTGGCGGTCGAGGGAGGCGCCGGCCAGGACGTGGCGCTGATCGGACGGCACGCGATCGACACCGTGGACATGGGCGGGGGCTCGGCGGTCGTGAACCCGCCCTACCAGTCCACGATCGCCGACGGGCTGGCCGCGCTGCTCGGGGACCGCGTGCGCGTGGCCGACGGACCGGCCGTGCGGACCCGCCCGGTCCCCGCGGACCCCGCCTTCCTCACGGATCCGGCCACCGGGACCCCCGGGATGCAGGTGGTGCTGCTCGGCGCCGACGGCACCGAGCTCACCCGGTACCACTCCGACTCCCCGGCGATCTCGATCGACGAACACGACGACCTCGGCCAGGCCCCGGCCACCGCGGTGCTCACCACCGTCCTGGCCAACGACGCGGGACCGGTGCGACTGGGCGCCGTCGGCGCCGGGCGCTGGCACCTGGTGGCGGAGGGGAAGGAACTGTCGGCCGAGCTGCGCCTCGAGGGGCAGGACCCGGGGGAGGCGATGCTGCGCCCGCCGGCCTTCGCCGAGACCGTGGAGCTGCCGGCCGCGGCCACCGTCACGGCCACCGTGGCGCCGGCCCCGGTCGACTGGCGGGAGCTGCTCCTGGGCGACCCGGACCTGGGCCTGGCCGAGGAGAGCCACCTGCTGCAGCTGGCCACGGCGGGCATGACGGCCCTGGTGGCCGCCCCGGCCCCGCGCCCCGACGACGACCTGCTCGCCGCCGCCGGCACCGCGGCGGCCGCCGCCGGCACCGCCGTCGTCGTCGTCGGCCTGACCGAGGAACAGGAGACCGAGGCCGCCGACAAGACGACCCTCGCCCTGCCCGGGCGCCAGGACGAGCTCGTGACCCGGGTGGCCGCCGCAGCCGAGCGGACCGTGGTCGTCGTCAACGCCGCCACCCCCGTGCTCATGCCCTGGCTGGACCAGGTGGACGCGGTGCTGGTCGCCGGGCTGCCGGGGCAGGAGGGAGGGCACGCCGTGGCCGCCGCCCTGACCGGCGTGCTCGAGCCCACCGGGCGACTGGTCACCACCTGGCCCGCCGCGGACGGTGCCGCCCCGGCGTGGGACGTGGTCCCGGACGGCGACCGGGCGCTGAGCTACGCCGACGGCACGTTCATCGGCCACCGCGGCCACCACGCCGGGCACGCCCCCGCCCCGCTGTTCTGGTTCGGGCACGGCCTGGGCTACGGCACCTGGGAGTATGGGACCGTGGACGCCCACGAGGACGAGGACGGGCTCGTGGTCACGGTCGAGGTCACCAACACCTCGCCCCGGGACTCGCGGGAGACCGTGCAGGTCTACCTGGAGCCGGCCGAGGACGACCAGCCGGTCCGCCTGATCGGCTACCAGGGGGTGGACGCCCCCGCCGGGGCCACGGCCGTCGTCAGGGTGGGCTGCGACGACCGGCTGCTCCGCCGCTGGGACGAGACCGCCGGCACCTGGGCACCCCTGGGCGGGGGCGGAGAGCTCGTGCTCGCCCGCGGGCTGGGCGACGTCCGGGCACGGGTTCCGCTGGCCTGACCGTGGCGACGTCTCTGCGCGCGGGACCGCGGGACGTCCTGCCGGTCCGGACGCCCGGTGGCGCACCGGGCCAGGCCCGTGGACCGGCCCAAGTGGATCGGACGGTGTGGATCGGACGGTGTGGTTCAGCCGGTGTGGTTCAGCCGGTGTGGATCAGACCATGAGGTCGCGCCGGGTGAAGGCGGCGGCTCCGCCGAGCGCGGCCAGCACCGCGAGGGCGGCCAGCAGCGCCAGGCCCGGCCCGTCGAATCCGGTGGCCAGCGGTTCGGCGCCGATGTACCAGTGGAAGGGGGAGATCCGCTCCATCCAGGGGGCCTCCGCGATGGGGGAGAGGTAGGCGAGCAGGTAGGCGGTCACCGCGACCGCCGCGGCCGTTCCCAGGGCGACCCCGCGCCGGCCGGTGGCGGCTCCCACAGCGAACGCGACCGTGCCCAGGGCGCCGCCGAACAGGAGCAGACCCGTGCTCGCCGCCGCCACGTTCGTGGCCGACAGGCCCAGCTCCAGCGCGGTGGAGAGGACGCCGAGGGAGGCGCTGAGGGCGACGACCAGCACGAGGACCGTCAGCCACAGGGCGGCCAGCCGTTCGGCGTAGATCCTGCGCCGCGAGACGGGGGCGCTGAGCTCCAGCTCCAGGGTGCCGTCCTCCTCCTGCCCGGCCACCAGGCGAGCGCCCAGGCCGATGGCGCACACCAGCGTCAGGACCGCGCCGAGCAGCGAGTAGACGGTCGAGGTGACGTAGCCGGCCGCCGTGGTCATGCTGTCGAAGCCCATCGCGGTGATGAACTCGGACGGCATGGACTCGAGCATCGCGTCCATCTGGCCGCCGCCCACACTGGGGTAGAACGCCGTGTACAGGGCGGTGACGGCCGCGACGGCGAGCGCCCACAGCAGCAGCGACCGCCGGTTGGTCCGCAGCACGCGGTGCAGGACGGTTCCGTTCCGGGCGGTCATCGCACGGCCTCCTGGTGCGCGGCCCCGGGACCCGGTGCGGGGCGGTCGGCGGTGGTGGGGCCGGCCGGCCGCCGGTAGAAGTCCAGGAACAGGTCCTCGAGCTCCCGGTCCTCGGCCTGCCAGCGCACCACCCGGTGCCGGGCGGCCGCGGTCAGCAGCGGCATCGGATCGCCGCGGAGCAGGCAGCTGAGGGTCACGCCGTCGGAGGGGTCGAGGGCCGCGTCCTCCACCCCGGGCAGCTCCGCGAACTCCGCCAGGGACACCGGCCCGGCGAAGCGCAGGAGCACCTGCTGCCCGGCGCGGGCCCGCAGGGCCCGCACGTCGTCGACGTCGACCACCCGGCCCTCGCGGATGATGGCGACGCGTCCGGCGACCTCCTCGACCTCCTGCAGCATGTGGCTGGACAGGAAGACCGTGGCGCCGCCGGCGCCGGCCTCGCGGGCGAGGTGCAGGAACTCGCGCTGGAGCAGGGGGTCCAGGCCGCTGGTCGGCTCGTCCAGGACGAGCAGCTCGGGCTCGTGCATGAACGCCTGGACCAGCCCGACCTTCTGCTTGTTGCCCTTGGACAGCGCGCGCAGCGGGCGGGACAGGTCCAGGGAGAGCCGTTCGGCGAGCTCGCCGGTGCGCCGCCGGCCGCGGCCGCCGCGCAGGGCCGCGAGGTAGGCCAGGTACTCCCCGGCGCTCATCCGGGCGGGGAAGGAGAGCTCGCCCGGCAGGTAGCCGATCCGCTCGCGCAGCCCGGGCCCGCCGGCGGCGGGGGCGGTGCCGAAGATCTCCACCGTGCCCGCGGTGGGACGCAGCAGGTCCATGAGCAGCCGGATGGTCGTGGACTTCCCGGCGCCGTTGGGCCCCAGGAAGCCGAACACCTCCCCGGCCTGCACGTCGAGGTCCACGCCGTGCAGGGCGCGGGTGCTCCCGTAGTCCTTCACGAGCCCCTGCGCCCGGATGACCGGTGTCATGTCAGTGCTCCTCGCTGTCGGGGCCTGCGGTGTCCGGGCCTGCGGAGTCGGAGCCGTCGCGATCCCTGCCCTCGGGATCCCCGCCCTCGGCGGGCGCCCCGGCGGGCTCTCCGGAGGGGGCGAAGGCGTCCCGGAAGTGCTCCACCGCTCCTGCGGTGAACAGACCCGGCCCCAGGACCTCCACCATCGCGGTCGCGTACTCGGCCATGGCCTCCGGGTCCCGGTCCGGGGCGGTCAGCGAGACGCCCAGCACCCGCTCGAGCTGGGCGTGCAGGGTCAGCGACCCCAGCGACCAGAACGTCAGCAGGGCCGCGCGGGTCCGCGGCGCGGCGGAGGGCCGGACCCACCCCGTCTCCTGCAGTCCGGCCAGGTACCGCTCGGCGTCCTCGACCAGCTGGTCGACGAGGGCGTCCGAGCCGCCGGAGGGCTCCACGAGGCTGCGGGCCAGGTAGTCCAGGAGCGGCAGCTCGGAGGGCCACCGGCGCAGCGCGGCCAGCGGGTCCAGGTCCGGCCCGGACGCCACGACGTCCTCCTGCTGGTGCCGCAGCACGGCGGCGACGTACTCGTCGCACGCCGTGCGCAGCCCCGCCTTCGAGCCGAAGTAGTGGGCGACGTGGCTCGGCGCGACTCCCGCCGCGGCGGCCACGGCGCGGAGGCTGGTGGCCGCGATGCCCTGTGCGGCGAAGAGGGCGAGGCCGGCGTCGCGGATCCGCGCTCGCGTGCTCCGGTCGTCGACCTCGACCGGACGACGTCTTGAGCGCATGACCTAATTCTAGAACGGCTGTTCAAGGCTCGTCCAGGCCATGGACGGTGATCCTCGTCCGTCGGCGTCAGCTCGCGACGGCGGGCAGCCGTCGTCCGCCTTCCCTTGCTCGTCGGCCCGGTCCCTGGTCGGAGCCGTCCAGCCGCCACCCAGGCCGGTCTCCTACACTTCGGTGCTGGTCTCCGGAGTGCGGTCCGCGCCCCGTCGACGCCCCGAGACGATCCAGGACTCCCATGCCATCCTCCCCCCGTTCCCTGCCGTCGTTCCGCGCGCTGCCCCGCTGGTGCCGGCTGGCCGTGACCCTGGGCGTCGTGCTCGCGCTGCTCGTGGTGGCCACCGTGGCGGCCACGGCGGTGCGCTTCGCCCGACTGGCCGCGGACGTCGACACGGTCGAGCTGGTCCGGGAGGACGCCGCGCCCGCGATCGCCGCCACCGGGCGCGGCGTCAATGTGCTGGTGGTCGGCTCGGACGGACGGGACGACGACCCGCTGATGGGGGACCGGGCCGACTCCATGGTGCTGGTTCACCTCAGCGAGGACCGCACCCGGATCGACGCGCTCCAGATCCCGCGTGACACCGTGCTGGACCTCCCCCCGTGCGCCGAGGACATCGACGACGTGTACTCCGGCTATCGCGGCATGATCAACGGCGCGCTGGGCGCAGGGGCCGGATGCCTGGTCACGGCGGTGGAGTCGCTGACCGGAGTGTCCCCGGACCACTTCCTCGAGCTGCGCTTCGAGGGCTTCGCCCGCATCGTCGACTCCCTGGACGGGCTCCCGGTGGACCTGCCGGAGCCCCTCGTCGACCCCAAGGCAGAGCTGGACCTCCCCGGCGGTGAGCAGGTGCTGGACGGCGACGAGGCCCTGGCCTGGTCCCGGACGCGCTACAGCATCGGGGACGGCAGTGACATCGGGCGGATGGGCAATCAGCAGACGGTGATGCACACGATCGTGGACCGCGTCCGGGAGCGGAAGCTGGCCACGCACCCCCGGCGGGCCCACGGGTTCCTCGACGCCGTGACCTCGTCGGTCCGCACCGACACGGAACTGGCCCGGGTCCCGACCATGGCGCGGCTGGGTGCCGGACTCGCCCGCGTTCCGCGCGAGAACATCAGCATCGAGACCATGCCCTGGGTGCCGGACACCCTTGACCCGAACCGGGTGGTGCCGGCGGCAGAGGCGCAGGAGGTCTTCGCCGCTCTGTCGAGGGACGAGCCCGCCCTGGGCCGCGCCGCACCTCCGGCCGGGGAGGACGGGCCCGCAGCGGTCCGCTGAGCCAGGGCGGGCGCCACCGACCCATCCGCTGCCTCCTCGGCGCCGAACATCCTTCACGAGAGCACCCCATCGAGGAGGAGAAGAGGCGTCATGGCCTTCGACATCGACCGGTTCGCCGAGGAGTCCACCAGTCTGCACTGGGAGGACCTCGGGCTGGACGCGCTGCGGGAGGACCCCCTGCCCGCGGAGACGCTGCGCACGCTGCGGTACATGTGCGACGTCGAGTTCCACACCGTCTGCTACCTGCGCGACATGCTCGTCAGCCCCTCCCGCAAGGACCCGGAGGTCAGCACCTTCATGACCATGTGGAACCGCGAGGAGTTCTGGCACGGCGAGGCCCTGGCGCACGTGCTGTCCCTGCACGGCATCACCGTGGCCTTCGACGAGGTCAAGGCCAAGCGGGTCAAGCTCGGCTGGCGCGACCGCGTGGGCCCGGTCAAGCAGTCGCTGCTGTCCGGCATCGTCGGCGCCGACTTCGTCGCCGTGCACATGCTCTGGGGCGCGGTGAACGAGCGGTCCGCGGCCGCCGCCTACCGGCGCCTGGCGGTCCTCGAGAAGGACCCGGTGCTCGCCCCGCTGCTGCGGCGCATCGCCGCGCAGGAGACCAAGCACATCGCGTTCTACACCACCCAGGCGCGCGCCCGGCTGCAGGACAGCCCGAAGGCGCAGAAGCTGGCGCGCCTGGCCCTGCGCACGGCCTGGCAGCCGGTGGGCGCCGGGGTCTCGTCCGAGGAGGAGGTCACCCACGTCATGGGTCACCTCTTCTCCGGTGCCGACGGCCGCAAGGAGATCGAGGCCATCGACCGCCAGATCGCGAAGCTGCCCGGGATGGAGGGGCTGACCGTGGTGGCCGACGCCCTGGACGCCCGGGGGGTGCCGGCGTGAGCACGTCCGCCGGGTTCGACGTGCGGGCCTATCTGCGCGACCCGCACGAGCTGCGCCCCCAGGACCTCGACCTGGACAGCCTGCGCGGGCTCGCGCCGGAGACGCTGGAGGTGCTGGTGCACCTGTGGGGCGTCGAGCGCGGTCTGCTGGACCGGCTGCGGGACATCCTCGTCACCCCCACGCACGCGGAGTCGCGGGTGACCGCTTTCCTGACCACCTGGAGCTACGAGCAGCACTGGCTCGCCGCGACGCTCGGCGCGGTCCTGGCCGCCAACGGGCACCCGGCCCGGGAGCCCGCCGACACGTCCGGGGGACGGCTGCTGCGGGCGTGGGACGAGCGGGTCCGGCCCCCGCTGGGCGCGTTGGCGAGCAACCTCCTGGGCGCCGACGTCGCCGGGGCGCAGATGACCACCGGCGGGCTCGACACCGCCGTGCTCGCCGCGGTCTACCGCCGGCTCGGCGCGGCCGAGCCCGCGCTGGCCACGACGGCCCACCGGATCGTGCGCCTCAAGGAGCGGCACCTCGCGTTCTTCGCCGAGGAAGCCGGCGCGCGGCTGAACGGCAGCAGCCGCGCGCGCCGCCTCGCGCGAACCGCGGTCTCGCGGTGGCGCTGGCCCGGCACCCGCTACGGCGGGAGCGGACCGGCCGGGACGTGGGTCCGCCGGCTGTTCGCCGCGCCGGCCGCCCGCGCGGGTCTGCTGGAGCTCGACGAGGACCTCGCCGCGCTGCCCGGCCTGGCGGGCGCCCGGCCGGTCGCCGCGGCACTGGGGCGCCTGGACAGGGGCCGAGGCGCGCCGGCCGGTCCCGCGGCGCCCCGCCCCCGGGCCTACATGTCCTCCTGGGGGGTCATCAGCACGAAGTGCTCTCCGTCGGGGCCGGTGGCGACCGTCATCCGCCCGTACTCGAAGTCGAAGGGCTCCCGGCTGATCGAGCCGCCGGCCTCGCGCACGCGCCCCGCGGCGGCGTCGACGTCGGCGACCTGGAAGGCCACCGACCAGCCCGGCGGGGCGTCCGCGGCCTCGGGGTCGGGGCCGCCGATCCCACCGGCCGGCATCTGCGCGCCGGGAACGGTGAACAGGGAGTAGGGCATGCCCTCGTCGCCGATGTCCTGGTACTCGTAGCCGAAGACCTCCGCGTAGAAGCTCTGGGCGGCGGCTGGGTCGCCGGTCATGAGGTCGCACCAGACCACCGCGCCGGGCTCGCCGTACGCCTCGAAGCCGGTGTGCTCGTGGGCCTGCCACATGCCGAGGACCGCCCCGGTGGGGTCGGTCCACATCCCCATGGAGCCGAAGGGTCCGACCTCCATGGGCTCGTACACGGAGGTGGCCCCGGCCCGGACCGCGCGGGCAGCGTGGGCGGCGATGTCCTCGGTGGCCAGGTAGACCGACCAGACGTGCGGGGCGTCCTCCATCCCCTCCATGGTGGGGGAGAGCCCGGCGACGGCCCGGCCGTCGAGCAGGGCGTTGCAGTAGCCGCCGTACTCGGGCTGGGACTCGGAGTAGGTCCAGCCGAGCACAGCGCGGTAGAAGTCCTGGGTGCGGCCCAGGTCGGAGGCCATCAGGTCCACCCAGCAGGGGGTGCCGGCCGGCCAGGGTTGGGAGTGCGTGGTCATGGCGAGGGTCCTTCCGGGAAACGGGTGCCACGGTGCCGCCGAGGACCTGCTGCGGGTCCGGAAGCGGCACCGCCGCACTGTGACCCCCGACACGTTCCAGGCTAGGACGCCGCTCGGACGCGCTAACGGGACGGACTCAGCCCGCGGAGCGCCCCAGCTGCTCCTCGTGGTGGAGGTGCCCGGGGATCCCACCGGTCAGCACCGTCTCGGCGAGCGCCTCCCCGAGGGCGGGGGCCTGCTTGAACAGGTTGTGCCCGGCCAGGGCGGTGATCCCGTCCTCGGACCAAATCCCCACGCCGTCGTCGCCCCACGGCAGCCGGGTGACCCAGCAGTGCACGTGGTCGACCGGGCGCGGGTCCAGGCCGGGCAGGGCGCGCCGCACGTAGGCCACGGTCCGGTCGGCCAGGGCGGCGAGCGCCGCGGGGTCGGCGAGTCCGCCGTCCGGACGGGCCGGCGTGTCCGCGCTGAGGCCCACCGAGAAGCGGCGGCCGTCCGGGTACGGTGCCGCGTACACGCCGGTCTCCCCGAAGTCCCCGCTGCCGTCCTGGAAGGTCGGGAGGCCGCGGCCGGTGCCGGGCGCCGACCCCCCGGGGTCCGGCGCGCCGGCAGCCAGTGCGAACGTGAGGCGCACGTGCGCGCCGGTCTCCACGGGCAGGTCGATCCCGGCGCCGCGGGCCAGCGGGGCGGTGCCCCGGCCGGCGCACAGCACCACGTGGTCGTAGGTCTCGCAGGTGGTCCCGGTGCGCAGCTCCACCGACCCGGTTCCCGTGCGGCGCACCGAGAGCACGTGCTCTCGCAGCGTCGACCCCTCGAGCCGGTGCACCAGCGCCGCGACGGCATCGAGGGTGCGGATGGCGCCGCCGTGCACGTCCAGCATCGCGGGGCCGGTCCAGCCGGCCAGCAGCGGCAGCCGGGCGTGCAGCTCCTCCGGCGGGAGCCGGCACACCGGGACCTCGGCGAACCGCTCCAGGGTGCGGAGCTTCTCCTCGACCCCGGCTCCGATCGCCACGGCACCGTCGGGGGAGATCAGCTCGAGACCGAACTCCTGCTCCCACTGCCGCCACAGGGTCCGGCTGCGGGCCACGAGCGCCACCAGCCGGGGGTCCTCGTGGGAGTGCCGGAAGATCCGGCTCTGCCCGGCGGACTGACCGCCGCCGGGCGGACCGGACTCGTAGAGGGTGACGTCGGCGCCGCGCGCCCGCAGGGCATGGGCGGCGGCGAGGCCCACGATGCCCGCGCCGACCACGGCCGTGCGGGTCATCGGAGTGCTCCGGGGGAGTTCGTCATGCCGTTCCCCTGCTCAGTCGTCGGGTCGCCGGGCCGTCCGGGTGCTCAGCCGTCCTGCTCGGGGTCGGTGCTCTCGCCGAGGATGTCGTCGAAGGCCTCCCGCACGGCCTGCCGGGTGGCCAGGCGCACGCTCGCGGCGCCCTGCTTGTCCGCCGTGTCGGCGCTGGCGATGTTGCTGCGCTCCTCGCGCTCCTGCTCCAGGGCGTGGTCGCGGGCGGAGCGGATGCGGTCCATGATCTCGTTGGCTTCCATGGGATCCATCCCATCACGGACGTGCGACATTGAACAGGGGGCTGATCAGTTTCCGCGGGCCGCCGGGTCCGTCGCGGCGTCCGCGGCGAGCTCGGGGGAGCTCCCGCCCACCATGATCACGGCGCTCGCGGTCACCACCAGACCCATGCCCACGAGCTGCAGGCCCGTGAGTGCCTGCCCGAGCACCAGCAGCCCGGCGAGGGCCGCTACCGCGGGCTCCAGGCTGAGCAGGATCCCGAAGACCTTGGGGGGAATGGCTCGCAGCGCCAGCAGCTCGAGGGAGTAGGGGACCACGGAGGAGAGCATCGCGATCCCCACGCCGGCGCCCAGCACGCCCCAGGTCAGGGCGGGGACGTGCGCCGTGAGCACGCCCACCGGGGTGACCAGGACGGCGGCCACGACGAGAGCCACGGCGAGACCGTCGAGCTGGTCGAAGTGCCGGCCCGCGGACCGGCTGCCCAGGATGTAGGCGGCCCAGCCCGCCCCGGCGAGCGCCGCCCAGGCGATGCCCGCGAGGTCGAGCTCCGCCCACGGCACGGTGAGGGCCTGGGAGATGAGCACGATCCCGCCCAGGGCCGCCACCACGGCGAGGACGTCCCGGGCGCGCCGGGAGAGCACCGCGGACAGGGCGAGGGGGCCGAGGAACTCGATGGTCACGGCCACGCCCAGCGGCAGGGTGGCCAGGGACTGGTAGAACGCGAAGTTCATGCCCGCCAGGGCCGCCCCGAAGAACAGCCCGGAGCGCCACGCCTCCCGGCTCCGGCCGCGCAGCCGCGGCCGGATGACGGCGAGCATGATCGCGGCGCTGATGAGCAGCCGCATGGTCACCGTGGCCGACGCCCCGATCAGGGGCACCAGAACGGCGGCGAGCGCCCCGCCGAACTGCACGGAGACGACGGCGGCCAGCACGTAGAGGGTCGGGCGCAGCCGCGGGCTGCGGGCGGGGGCGAGGGTGGTCACCCGTTCAGGGTAGGGCTCCGCCGCGGCTGCTCCGTCATCGCGGGCCGGCGAGGGCCAGGGCGCCGTGCACGGGATCGCGCTCCAGCACCCGCAGCTCCCCGAGGCCGCGGGCCGCGGCGGCCTCCCGCAGCCGGTCCCGCAGCAGCGGCTGGTGCCGTGCCAGACCGCCGCCCACCACCACCGGGCCGGTCAGATCCAGCCGCCGGGCCACGGTGGCCGCGAGGTCGGCCAGCGCCCCGGCGGCGCGGTCGACCAGCCGCAGGGCGTCGTCGTCGTGCGCGGCCGTCTCGAAGGCGACCCGGGAGAGCCCGGCCCAGAACGCCCGGTCCGTGCCGCCGTGGAACCGCTCGATGAGCGTGCCGGGCTCGGCGAGCCCGCAGTGGGCCAGCACGGCCCGGTCCAGGGCGTCGGGCCGCGCTCCGTCGTCGAGCCGGGCGAGGGCGCGGCGCACCAGCTCCCGGCCCAGCCAGTAGCCGCTGCCCTCGTCGCCCAGCAGGTGCCCCCAGCCGCCGGCCCGGGCCTCCCGGCCGTCCGGGGCGGTGCCCCACGCGGCGGAGCCGGTGCCGGCGATGACCGCGATGCCGGTGCGGCACCCGCCGGCGGCCAGGACCAGCCGGGTGTCGTGCACGACGACGATCCGCGCGTCCCCCGTGTGCGGGGCGATGAGCGCGCGCAGCGCCTCGGCGTCGGCAGGCGTGTCGACGCCGCCCGCCCCCGCCACCACCACGTCCGCGGCGGCGGCCCCCAGGTCGCCGAGGACGCCGGCCAGGGCGCGCGAGGCCTCCTCGGGGCTGACGTTCTGCACGTTCGCGCTGCCGCCCACGGCCTCCCGCGCCGGACGGCCGTCCTCGCTCCGGAGGCCGTGGGTCGTGGTGCCGCCGATGTCCAGGCCGATGAGGATGCTCATGGGGCCATCCTGCCGTGCGCGGGCGCACGGACCCAGGGCACGACGACGCCCGACCGGGCGCCGGCGGGAACCGGCCCGATCGGGCGTCGTGGACCGTGTCCGGTCAGGCCGCGAGGGCCAGGGGTGCGGGGCGCAGGCGGCAGCCCTCGAAGGAGAACAGCCGGCGCACGCCGGTGCCGGCCTCGAGGATCCACAGGACCCCCAGGGGGTGCGAGACCTGCCCCACGGTGCCGACGCAGCTCTCGTAGAACTCGTCCCAGATCTCGAGCCGGTCGCCGGGCTGGATCTGGCTCATGTCGGTCATCCACTTCTCAGCAGCGGTCATCACGCCACCTCCCATCTTGGTGTTCGTCTCGTGGTTTTCGTCTTCGGGTACTTCCATGGTGCACTGTCCGGTGCGACCTGTGCGGACGCCCCGATTTGACAATCCGCCCGGGCGTCTTGAGCTTGGTCACACCCCGGTCCGGACGGCAACCCGGACGGGTTGTTCCGGCCGGGTGCGGCGCGGCATTCTGTGACGGCCGTCCCGGCCGGGCGCGTGAACAACAACACGTCGGAAATCCCTCGTCGCACGTCGTCATCCGTGTCGCGGGCGCCCGCCCGCGCCCGCGTCGTGACGAGGCGCACGCATGGACCTCCGGGCCCGGCGACCCTAGGGTCGGGAACGGAGGTGGCCCATGCGCGCAGCGGACTGCAGCACCGAGCCGGACAGCGAGAACGCCGTCCCCCGCCCCGGGGTCGTCCTGGGCCGGCGCGGCACCACCGGTCGCGGCCGGACAGCGGATCCCGCCCGTGGTCCCGGCGGCGCGGCGTGAGCGGGACGGGCGTGCAGGCGCTGCTGGCCGGGGCACCGGTGCTGGTGGTGCTGGTCCTCATGACCGCGGCCGGCTGGTCGGCCGCGCGGGCGGGTCTCGTGACCGCCGTGGTCACGCTGGTGCTGGCCGTGACCGCGTTCGGCTTCGGCGGGACCGCCGACCCGTTCACCGCGTGGTCCGGCTCCGCGGGAGTGCTGGCCGAGGCCGCCTTCATCGCCCTCACCGTGGTCGGCATCATCGGCCCCGCCCTGGGCATCCACCACCTGCAGCAGCGCACGGGCGCCGCCCTGCGGCTGCGCTCCGGGCTGGCGCGCCTGCACCCGGACCCCCGGCTGGGGGCCCTCCTCGTGGCGTGGTTCTTCGCGCTCTTCCTGGAGGGGGCCGCCGGGTTCGGCACCCCGGTGGCCCTCGCCGCCCCGTTCCTCGTGGCGGCCGGCATGCCGCCGCTGCACGCGGTCTCGGCGGCCATGATCGGCCACGCCGCGGGCGTCTCCTTCGGCGCCGTGGGCACGCCGGTGCTGGCCCAGACCGCCCTGGTCGACTTCACGGGGGCGGAGCTGGCCCGGGCCACGGTGCCCTACCACGTGATCCTCGGCGGGGTGCTGATGACCGCGGTGGTGCTCACCATCGGCCGGGCCTTCGGCGACACCCGCGGACTGTGGTCCTGGGGCGCGCTCGCGGCCGTCGCCTTTCTGGTGCCCTACGGGCTGATCGCGACCTTCGTGGGCCCCGAGCTGCCGACCCTGGGCGGGGCCCTCGTCGGGTTCGCCGTGTTCGCGCTGGTCCTGGTGCGGCGGCGCGGGCGGGCCGCCGCGGGCGCCGGACCCGGCGGCGCGATCCCCGCCGCACCCCCCAGCACGCCGGGTGCGACGACCTCTCCCGTGACCGGCGCCGGGCCCGGTGCCGTGCCCGCCGCCGTCCCCGGTGCGGCGCCGGTGGCGGGCCGGGAGCTGCCCATGGTGCTGGCCGCCGCCCCGTACCTGGTGCTGGTGGCCCTGGTGCTGACCACCCGGCTGGTCCCCCCGCTGCGGGAGGCGCTCCAGGGCGTCGTGCTCGAGTGGGAGACGGGCACCGGCTTCTCCGGCAGCGTGCAGCCGCTGTTCCACCCGGCCGTGCTCCTGACCGCCGCCTTCGTCGCCGGCGCCGTTCTCCAGCGGGCCCCCGGCCGGGACGTCCGCGGCGCCGTCGTGGTGGCCACGCTCCAGCTGGGCCCGGTGCTGGTGGCGCTGGTCGCGATGGTCACCATTGCCCGCACCATGTCCCGCGCGGGGATGACCGACGAGCTCGCCCGCACCGCCGCCGGCGTCGGCGCCGCCTGGCCGCTGCTGGCCCCGGCCGTCGGGGCGTTCGGGACCTTCGTCACCGGATCGGCGACCGCCTCCAACGTGCTCTTCACGGAGCTCCAGGCCACCACCGCCGAGACGGTGGGGCTGCCCGTGCTGCCGCTGCTGGGCGCCCAGGGGTTCGGCGCCGCGGTGGGCAACCTGATCTGCCCGCACAACATCGTGGCGGCCGTGGCCACCGTGGGCCTGACCGGGCAGGAGGGCCGGGTGCTGCGCTCCACGTTCCCCACCGCCGTGGTCTACGTGGTCCTCGGCGGGGTGCTCGCGCTGCTGCTGGCCCGGTGAGGCGGCCGTCCGTCCGGTGCGGCGGGCCCGGCCTGCCCCGAACGGCCGGGCGGGCTCAGCCGCCGGTCTCCGGGGGGACGTCCGGGTCGGTCCGCTCCCGCAGGTGCCGGTCGAAGAACGCGAGGATCCGGCGCCGGGCGTCCTGGGTGGCCGGATCGTCGTAGGCGGTTCCGCTGAACCGGCCGAGCACCCGCAGCATCGGGGAGAGGTCCCCGGGGTCGTGGTCGTTCATGAAGCCGTGGCCCACGCCGGGGTAGATCCTGATGTCGTGCTCCACCCCGACCTCCGTGAGGATCCCCTCCAGCCGGCGGCCGGCGTCCGCGCCCAGGGGAGTGGAGTCCGCTCCGCCGTAGCTGCCCACGATCGGGCAGGCCGTGGGGAGCCACTGCTCGGCGCCCTCGGGGCACCCGCCGTAGTTCGTGCTCGCCGCCGAGAACCCGTGCTCGGCCGCGAGCGCGAGGGCGTAGCCGCCGCCCATGCAGAAGCCGATCACCCCGATCCGGCCGGTGCAGTCGGGGCGCGCGGCGAGCCAGGACCGGGCGGCCTCGACGTCGTCGAACGTGCGCCCCCGGCGGACGCCGATGTCCTTCATGATCGTGCGCAGGCAGCGGAGGCGGCCGCCCCAGTGGAACAGGTCCGGGGCGACGGCGAGGAACCCCTCGCCCGCCAGCCAGTCCGCCTGGCGGCGCAGGTCCTGGCTCATCCCCGTGAAGTCGTGCACCAGCACCACCCCGGGCCAGGGCCCCGGGCCGTCGGGCACCGCCACGTGGACGGGCATCGGCCCGTGGTCGGTGGCGACGACGACGTCGCTCATGCCCGCTCAGGCCTGCCGGGCGTGCACGGCGTCGGCGGAGCCGGACGCCACGAGCCGGCGGCGGTAGGCCATGCCGCCCACCAGCGCCACCACGAACACCACCGACATGGCGATGAACAGCGGCCACGGGCCGAACTGGTAGATCAGCGGCACCGAGGCCGCGGTGATCAGCCCGCCGCCGAAGAACGGCTCGAAGAACAGCTGCTTGTAGCCGAAGGCCTCCATCGCCGGGCTCTCGTCGTGCGGGTCGGCGATGCGCATGAGGATGAGGCCGGTGGCGGTCACGCCCATGGACTGGCCGAAGTCCGCGATGCCGCGCTCGAGCCAGTAGTCGGGGATGATCTTGGGCACGAACAGGATGAGGAAGCCGGTGCAGAAGACGATGCCGGCCACGGACAGGATCAGGAAGGTCTCCCAGTTCGCGGCGATCGCGGTGAGGGACAGGGTCGCGATCGCGGCGAGGATCAGGAAGTCGAGGGCGAGCCCCTGGATGCGCAGCATCATCTGGTGGTCCAGCAGGTGGCCGATGCCCCGCCAGTCCATGACCAGCTGCACCACCACACCGCCCAGCATGGCGAGCGGGAAGAGCGGAACGAAGGCGAGCAGCTCCACGGTGTCCGCCCACAGCGCCTGCTCGATCCACTGCAGGGCCGTGAGCATGAGGTAGCCGATGAGGATGGCGATGCCCACCACGGCCACGTGCAGGGTGAGCGGCTCGATCGAGGCGGGCCGGGAGGTCATCATGGCCGCGGGGATGTTCTCGTCCCGGCGGTAGAGACCCTTCTGCTCCTCGATGGACTGCTCCACGTTGCCCTTGATCACCTTGGTGCGCCCGGTGCGCACACCCCAGTTGATGACGGCGATCCCGATGACGATGCCGCCGACCAGGCCGATCGTGGCCATGCCCAGGGCCAGGTCCGCACCCTCCTCGAAGCCCAGCTCCTCCATCACGGGGCGCATCCCGGCCGCGGTGCCGTGGCCGCCCTCGAACCCGATCTCGATGAGGGCGCCGGCCATGGGGGAGATCCCGAACAGCGGGCCGAGGACCGCGATGACCAGCAGCAGCCCGATGACGTACTGGCCGGAGCCCAGGGCGAGACCCACCGACAGCTGCGGACCGGCCAGCCGGGCCACGCGCCGGGGGCCGGGGATGGCCGCCCCGAGGAAGAGCGTCGCGAAGACCACGCTGATGAGCAGGCTGGGGAGCGCGCCCCAGACCTCCAGGATCTCCGGGGTGAAGATACCCCCGTCCGCGAGCCAGCCGACGCCGGCGGCCTCCCCGAGACGGCCGAGCACCTGCGGCCCGACGATCAGGGCGAGGAAGCCCGCGATGATCGAGCTGGGGAGGAAGATCTTCTGGATCCACCGGACCCGGACCCGCAACCACTTCCCCAGCAGGAACAGCGCTGCCAGGAGGATCAGGGCGAAACCGATCTGGTTGGGACTCATGATGCACTCCTGGGTCGAAGGCACGAACGGTCCGGTCAGTCTATGCAGAAGTGACCCGCCGTCCACAGGGATGACGGGGCGCGGCCGGCGGGCCGGGCCCCGGCCCGCCCCGGTACCCTGGCAGGCGTCCCCCTGTTGTCGCGAGCGCTCCGCCGCCCGCCCTCCGTCCTCCCACCGCCCAGGAGCATCTGTGACGCCCTCGTCGCCCCCGGACCGTCCCTCGACCCCGCCGACCCCCACGGCCACCGCCACGACCACCGCCGGCGGTGAGGTGCGCCGCAGCATCCCCGGAAACGTGCTGCGCGGCGCGCTCATCGGCGTGGTCGAGACCGTCCCCGGGGTCAGCGGCGGCACCGTGGCGCTCGTGGTCGGCATCTACGACGAGCTCATCAACTCCGCCGGGCACGTGGTCTCCGCGGGCAAGCGGGCGCTGCTCGGGCCCGACCGTGCCGCCGGGGTGCGCCACCACCTGGACCGCGTCCACTGGCGGATCGTGGTGCCCGTGGTCATCGGCATGGTCGCGGCCCTGCTCACCGTGGCCGGCCCCATGAGCCACCTCGTCGAGGAGTACCCCGTCACCATGCGGGCGCTGTTCTTCGGCATGGTCCTCGCCTCCGTCGGGGTGCCCCTGCGCCTGGCGGGCGGTGCGCTGCGGCTCCGCAGCGCGGCCGTGGTGGCGCTCGCCGCCGCCCTCGCGTTCGTGCTCGTGTCCATCCCGCCCACCACGGTGACACCCGCGCCGCTGCTCGTCGTGCTCGCGGCCATGGTCGCGGTGTCCGCGCTGCTGCTGCCCGGGCTCTCCGGCTCCTTCCTGCTCCTGACGATCGGGCTCTACCAGCCGACGCTGCGGGCCGTCGACGAGCTCGACCTCGGCTACCTGTCCCTGTTCTTCCTCGGCGCGGCCCTCGGCATGGTGGTCATCGTCAAGGGGCTGCAGTGGCTCCTCGACCACCACCACCGCGTCACCATGCTCGCGCTCACGGGGCTGATGCTCGGCGCCCTGCGCACCCTGTGGCCCTGGCAGCTCGAGGACCGCACGCTGCTGTCCCCCGAGGGGGACTGGTGGGTGCAGCTGCTCGCGGCCGCCGCCGGCTGCGTCGTCGTCCTCGCCCTGCTGGCCGTCGACGCCCGCACCCGGGCGCGCACCGGCCACGGCTCCCAGGAGGAGCTCGCCGGCGTCGAGTCCGGCGACGACGCCACGGACGGCACCACGGACGGCACCACGGACAGCGCCCGGTAGACGGCTCCCGACCTGTCGCGACAGACTGGCAGGAGACACCCCGTCCGCGGACCCCCGGAGGAGGCCCGGCGCCGCCCATGGAGCACGTCACCCACTTCGCCCGGGAGTTCCGCAAGGCCCTGCGGAGTCTGCTGCCCATCGTGCTGGTGGTCGTGGTGTTCCAGCTGGCCGTGTTCCGGGAGGTCCCGGACCAGCCCCTGCAGCTCGTCGCCGGGCTGCTGGTCGTGGGCGTCGGCATCGCCCTGTTCCTCCAGGGTCTGGACCTCAGCGTGTTCCCGGTCGGGAAGAACCTGGCCAACCAGTTCGCCCGCCGCGGCGCCCTGGGCCTGCTGCTGCCGTTCGGCTTCGCCATCGGCTTCGCCGCCGTGGTCGCCGAGCCCGCGCTGATCGCCGTGGCCGAGCAGGCTCAGGTCGTGAGCGAGGGCCGGATCAGTGCTCTCACGCTGCGCCTCGTCATCGCCGTGTCCGTGGGCGCGGTGCTCGTCCTCGGCATCCTGCGCATCCTCCGGGGCTGGGCGGTGCAGAGGCTGCTGCTGCCCGGCTACGCCCTCGTGCTCGTCGCCACCTACGTGGCCCCGCCGGAGATCGTGGGCCTCGCCTACGACTCCGGGGGCGTCACCACGAACATCGTCACCGTGCCCCTCATCGCCGCCATCGGGATCGGCCTGGCCAACTCGATCCGGGGCCGCAGCGCGCTCACGGACGGCTTCGGCCTCGTGGCCCTGTGCGTCATGGTGCCGATGATCGGGGTGCAGCTGTACGGGATCTGGGTCTACACCTTCGGCGACGCCGCCGCCGTCAGCGCCGGCGGCTCCGAGGACGCCCCGGTGCACTGGGCCCTGGAGCACGTCCTGGGCCTGGCGCAGATGCTCCGGGACGTGCTGCCCATGGTGCTCGTGGTCCTGTTCTTCCAGTACGTCGCGCTGCGCCGCCGGCTGTCCCACCCGCTGCGGGTGTCCGTGGGCTTCGTCATGGTGCTCGTGGGACTGTACGCCTTCGTGGTCGGGCTCAAGATCGGCCTGTTCCCCATCGGCACGATGATGGCGGAGCAGCTGATCGAGCGCGGAGCACCCGCCCTCATCCTGCTCTTCGCCCTGCTCATCGGCTTCGCCACCACCATGGCCGAGCCGGCCCTGGTGGCCATCGGCGAGCAGGCCGAGGCGGCCGCGCCCGGCCGGATCAGCGGTTCCGCCATCCGGCTCGTCGTGGCCGTCGGCGTGGCGGTCGGCATCGCCCTCGGGGTGTACCGCATCCTCGTGGGAGCACCGCTGCACTACGTGATCATGGCCGCCTACGTCGTGGTCATCGTCCTGGTCCTGCTGGCGCCCACGTACGTCGTGGCCCTCGCCTTCGACCTCGGCGGCGTCACCACCTCGGAGGTCACCGTGCCGCTGGTGACCGCTCTGGGCATCGGGCTCGCGGGCGCGATCGAGGGCCGGGACGTGCTGATCGACGGCTTCGGCCTGATCGCCTTCGCCTCCATCTTCCCGATCATCTCGGTGCTCGGGTACGCCATGGTCCTGGAGAGGATCCCCCGCCTGCAGAAGGAGCAGACATGAAGTTCACCGCCGTGGTGGTCATCGCGCCCGACGACCTCGAGGACACGTGCATCGAGCAGGCCCAGCGCGCCGGGGCCACGGGCGTGACCATCCTCCCGGGCAAGGGCATCGGGGGCGAGGTCAAGCGGACGTTCTTCGGGCTGACGTTCGAGGGCTCCCAGACCGTGCTCCTGATGGTCGTGGGCACACACCTGGCCACGCCGATCCTCAAGGTGCTGCACGACATCCTCATCGACGACGACGGCGGCTCCCGCGGCATCGCCTTCAGCATCCCCATCGAGCACCTCACCGGCATCGACATGCAGCAGGTCGCCCGGTTCGAGGAGCACCTGCGCCGCGAGGGCGCCTGACCCGACCCGTCCGAACCCCGTTCCCGATCTCCAGGAGGACCCCCGTGCTGACCGTCAAGGACGTCATGGTGCGCGACGTCGTCACCATCTCCCCGTACAGCACCCTGCGGGAGGCGCTGCGGGCCATGAGCACCCACCGGATCAAGAGCCTGGTGGTGGAGCCGCAGCACCCCCACGACGGCTACGGGCTGCTCAGCTACAACGAGCTGCTGCAGGCCATCGTGGCGGAGGAGGGGGACGTGGACCTCCTCAACGTCTACGACGCCGCGGTGAAGCCGGTGGTCACCGTCGGCGAGGAGCTCTCCGTGAACCAGGCCGCGGCGCTGATGACCCGCTTCCGCCTCAACCGCCTGGTGGTGGTCCAGGGCAACGAGCTCATCGGCCTGCTCGCGATGAACGACATCCTGGCGCGGCTGATCAGCGACCTCACCTGAATCCCCGGCCCGGTCACGGCATCTCCGGGCCGCCGTCCCGCGCGCTGACGGGTCGTGTTCTGTCGGTACAAGCAGTGCAATCCGGCGGAACGGGACTCCTCGCGTGGGCAGGAGGCGGAACGGGACTCCTCGCGGACGACATGCGGAGCACGGCGGAGGGCCCCGGCGTCGACTGCGACACCGGGGCCCTCCGTGTGGTTCGACGGCTGAACCGTGCTGCTTACATTCCGTCCTTGAAGTTCTTGCCCGCGTCCTTGACGTTCTCGCCGGCCTGCTTGGCACTGCCGGACAGCTTGTCCGCCTGGCCCTCGGCCTGGAGGTCGCGGTTGTCGGTGGCGTCTCCGACCTTTTCCTTGGCGGCGCCGCTCGCCTTCTCCGCGGCGTTGCCGATCTTGTCTCCGAGTCCCATGGGCTCTCCCTCCGGTCGGTGAACAGGTGCATCCCAGCCTAGGCCGCTCAGCATGCTGGGGGGAACAGGCTGGGCGCTCCGGGGCGAGCATTTCCCCCAGGGCGAACAGCGACCGGTCAGCGCTCGGGGACCTCGAGCCCGGTCTCGGCCACCCGCGCCCGCAGCCACGGGGGGATCCGGCGGTCCATCCGCCGGTAGCGCGCGAGGTGCCGCCGCCACTCCTCCGCGGCCACCGGCTGCGGGGCGTGCGCCGGCAGGACGGGGTCGTCGCCGTAGTTCAGCACCAGCTCCACGCCGGGCCGCTGCCAGCGCCCCTCGGCCACCGTGACGATCAGCGTGGCCGAGAGCCAGGACCCGTCGACGAGATCGGCGTAGTCCTCCTGGAGGGACCGGGCCAGCCGCCGCGGGGTGCTGCGCGGGCCCCCGACGTCCACGGGGCGGCGGGTCGTGCGGTCGCCGCGGACCTCCCGCACCTGCGCGCGCAGGTCCCGGCCCACGCTCAGGACGTCCAGCACGAGCGCGTCCCAGCCCGGCTCGGCCCCGTGGGCGCGGACCAGCCACCGGGCCAGCCGGTCGATGGTCCTGCGCTGCCGGGGGCTCTGGAGTCTGTCGGTCCGCACGGCCACACGCTAGCAAGCGCCGGGCGCGCCGCTCAGTCCGCCCTGATGACCACCTTCACCGCCCGGTGCTGCGCGGCGTTGCCGAACAGCTCGTAGGCCTCCTCCATCTGGGACAGGGTGAAGCGGTGGGTGGCCATCGCCTTCGCGTCCAGCCGGCCGGAGCGGACCATGTTGAGCAGGCTGCCCACGGTGCGGCAGTCCACGAGCCCCATGTTGATCCGGACGTTGGAGATCCACATCCGGTCCAGGGGCAGCTCCACCGGCTTGCCGTGCACGCCGGCGTTGGCCACCGTGCCGTAGGGCCGCACCACGTCCAGGCAGGTCCGGAAGGTCTGGGGCACGCCCACGGCCTCGATGGCCACGTCCACGCCGAGCCCGTCCGGGGACAGCGCCCTGATCCGCTCGACGGCGTCCGGGTCCCCGGCGTTGACCTTGTCCGTGGCCCCGAGCTCGAGGGCCTTGTCCATCCGGTTCTCGTCGAGGTCCACGGTGATGACGCGCCCGGCGCCGCAGAGGTTCGCCGTCATGACCGCGCCCAGGCCCACCGGTCCCGCGCCCACGATCGCGACCGTGTCGCCGGGCTTCGTGTTGCCGTTGAGGATGCCGATCTCGAAGCCCGTGGGCAGGGCGTCGGTCAGGAACAGGACGTCCTCGTCGTCGAGCCCGTCGGGGACCCTGTGCACGGAGGTCTCCGCGAACGGCACGCGCACGTACTCCGCCTGCGTCCCGTCGATGAGGTGCCCGAACACCCACCCGACCCCGCCCAGGGTCTGGCAGTGGGAGGGCTGGTTGTTCCTGCAGTAGGAGCACTTCCCGCAGTTGGTGACCGCCGGGATGATGATCCGGTCGCCCGGCGTGAGACCGGTCACGGCATCCCCGACCTCGGTGATCGTGCCGACGGCCTCGTGGCCGAGGATCCGGCCGTCGACGACGGCCGGGACGTCACCCTTGAGGATGTGCAGGTCGGTGCCGCAGATGGTGGTCGTGTCGACCTTCGCGATGACGTCGGTGGGGTCCTGGATCGTCGGGTCCGGGACCTCCTCCCAGGCCTTGCTGCCCGGTCCGTGGTAGACGAGTGCCTTCATGGGGTCCTCCTCGGTCGCCGGTCCGGCGGGCTGCCGGGCCGCCCGTGCTCATCGTAGGCAGGCGGGCACCGCGGAACGAGAGGTCACTGGTAGGAGACGAACCAGGGCTGCGGCTCGATCGCGGAGGTCTGCTCCGGCGTGAAGGTCGGCGTGTCCTCGTCGTAGAAGTTCTTCCACGCCATCCGGATCCCCTCCGGCAGACCCTGCTGCAGCCGCTCCCACGTGCCCATCTTCAGCTCCGGGGTGCCGTGGCCGTCGGCGTGCAGGACCAGGGCGAGCTCCGGGCGGGTGGCGTCCACGAGGTGGCGGTTCGTGATCATCGACTCCGCGAACTGGTGCAGGACCACCACCTTCTGCGGAAGGTCGTTCTCGCGGGTCAGCTCGGCCAGCCACGCCGTGGTCGCGTTGATCTCCGCGGCGTCCACCGAGCCGATCTGCACCATGTGCACCTGGTCCGGGCCGAGCCGCCACTCCGGGTCCAGGGCCAGTCCCACGTTGGGCAGCTCGAGCAGCTCCTGGTACTGCTGCGCCTGGCTCAGGAAGTCCTGCCGGCCGGGCTGGAGGTCCAGCACCACGTAGACGTCGTTCTCCACCGCGGCCTCGACGTAGGGGCGGAGGTCCTCGACGGTCGACTCCCGCGAGTAGTCCCCGTCCTCGCCGGGCTCGGCGGACGCCGTGGTCGCGATGATCTCGAAGGCGGGGACCACCGGCACGTCGCTGAAGGGCTCGTACTGGGCGGCCAGCTCCTGGGCGCGGAGCACCGACTCCTGCGGGTCCTGCTCGCCGAGCACGCCGAGGCCGGGGCTCTCCGGGTGGCCGTAGAGGGCCACCATCCGGCGATCGGGGAACACCTCGGTGCCCCCGCCGATCAGCTCCGCGGGTTCCTCGGGCGTGGGCGTGGGCGTGGGGGAGGGAGAGGTCGACGACGGCGTGCCCGCCGCCGGCGTGGCCGCCGAGCCCGGTCCGGCGTCCCGGGCGCAGCCGGTCAGCAGGAGCGCGGCGCACAGGGCCGGGACGAGGGGGCGGAGCAGCGGCGAGCGGGTCATGGTCTGTCCTGGGGCCGGGAGCAGGGGGGTCCGCCCAGCCTACGCACGGGCCGGTCCGCACGGCGGGAACGGGGCCGGGGGCGGCGGCCGGGGCGTCACACGGCGACCCGGGGGCCGTGCGGGCGGGGGACGTCACGGGGCGGCCGCGCCGGCCGGGCGCGGCGGCCCGGGCGCCCGCCGGTGCTCAGACCGCGCCGGCCGCCCCGGGCTCGGCGGGGTCACCGGAACCACCGGGCTCGCCCAGCTCGCCCAGTTCCTCCAGCAGCCGCAGTCCGCGCTCGGCCCAGGCGATCTCCTGGTCGGCGCGGGACACCTGGCCCTCGTAGGCGAAGACCTTGAACCGGGTGATCCGCTCCCACTGGTCCTCGGGATTGGCGGCCAGCCGGCGTGCGAGCGTGGGACTCGTGCGGTCCTGCAGCGCCCGGATCTGCTGGAGAGCCTGGGCGCGCTGGTCCCGGTAGTGCTCGAGGTGGGCGCGCAGCTGCGCGGCCGCGGCCCCGGGCGAGGCCCACTCGAAGTAGGCGGCCTTCAGGTGGGCCGGGTCCCGCTCCCGGACGTAGCCCAGCGGCTGGTCCTGCCACCGGCGCAGGGCGAGCTCGCCCTCGGCGGTGATCGAGTACTCCGTCTTGGTGGCCCCGCGCGAGCCCCACGGGACGGGCCGGCTCGTGAGCAGCCCCTCCGCGTGCATCTTGCGCAGCTCCGGATAGATCTGCGAGTCGGGGGCGTGCCACACGTGGCCCACGGAGGAGCTGAACTGCTTGACCACGTCGTAGCCCGTCAGCGGCCCGGAGGAGAGCAGTGCCAGCAGGGCCGAGCGGAGGCTCACGGGCGGTTCCTTCCGTCGAAGCGGGAATTGTCCTGCTGAGCCTAGCCCGGAGCCGTACCACGTGACCCTTGTCACTCACTATGGACATAGGTATTGTGTGTCGTGCGCCACCACTATCTATGGAGATAGTGAGTGCGGCGTGCTCGCCCCGGACCGCCCAGCAGAGGACCGCACCATGACCGTCGCCGCCACGAAGACCACTTCCACCGCCAAGCTCCTGTCCCATCCGCTCAACGCCTGGTACGTCGCCGGGTGGGACCACGAGATCACCGCCAAGGGCATCCTCTCCCGCACGGTCGCGGGCCGGCCGCTGGCCCTGTACCGCACCGAGGACGGCCGCCCCGTGGCCCTGGCGGACGCCTGCTGGCACCGGCTCGCCCCGCTGTCCCAGGGCAGGCTCGTGGGCCGCGACGAGATCCAGTGCCCGTACCACGGGCTGCGCTACAACGCCGCGGGACGGTGCACCTCGATGCCCGCCCAGGAGACGCTGAACCCCTCCGCCACCGTGCCCTCCTACCCGGTGCTCGAGCGCTACCGCTACGTGTGGGTCTGGCTCGGCGACCCCACGCAGGCGGACCCCGCCCTGCTGCCGGACATGCACCAGATGGACAGCCCCGAGTGGGCCGGGGACGGCGAGACCATCCACGCCCCCTGCAACTACCAGCTGGTCCTCGACAACCTCATGGACCTCACGCACGAGGAGTTCGTGCACTCCTCCAGCATCGGCCAGGAGGAGCTGTCCGAGTCGGAGTTCGAGACCACCCACGACGAGCGCTCCGTGACCGTGACCCGCTGGATGCGCAACATCGACGCCCCGCCCTTCTGGCTCAAGAACATGCGGGACCGGTTCCCGGGCTTCGAGGGCAAGGTGGACCGCTGGCAGATCATCCACTACACCTTCCCCGCCACGATCTGCATCGACGTGGGCGTCGCCGAGGCGGGCACCGGGGCCCCGGAGGGGGACCGCTCCCGCGGGGTCAACGGCTACGTGATGAACACGATCACCCCGGAGACGGACCGCTCCTGCCACTACTTCTGGGCCTTCATGCGCAACTACCGCCTGGAGAGCCAGCTCATCACCACCCAGCTGCGCAACGGGGTGCACGGGGTGTTCGGCGAGGACGAGGCCATGCTCCAGGCCCAGCAGGCGGCCATCGACGCCAACCCCGAGCACGAGTTCTACAACCTCAACATCGACATGGGCGGGATGTGGGTGCGCCGGCTCCTCGAGCGTGCCCTCGAGGCGGAGGGCCGCCCCGCCGCCGCCCCGGCCGCCCCGGCCGGGGCCTGAGGAGCGACCGTGGCCGATTCCCAGCACGAGATCTGGCAGAACGCCGTCGTCGTCGCCGTCGAGGACGTCGCCGCCGGCATCCGGCGCGTCGTCCTGCGCCCCGACCAGCCCCGCCCGGTGCGTCCCGGCGAGCACGTGGACATCCGCGTCCTCGTCCACGGCGAGCAGCAGGTGCGCTCCTACTCCGTGGTCGACGCCGCCGACGACGGCACCCGGCTGGCGCTGAGCGTCTTCCGCACCCCCACCTCCCGCGGCGGCTCCGTGTTCATGCACGGGCTCGAGCCCGGGCAGGTCCTCGAGATCACCCAGCCGCTGCAGAACTTCCCGCTGCGCGTGGGGGCCCCGTCCTACGTCCTGCTGGCCGGAGGCATCGGCATCACGGCGGTCGCCGGGATGGCCGCGCTGCTGCGCCGGCTCGGCGCGGACTACCGCCTCGTCTACGTCGCCCGCTCCCGCGCCGCCATGGCCTACCTCGACGAGCTGACCGCCCTGCACGGGGACCGGCTCGAGGCGCACATCGACGACGAGGGCGGCTCGCTCGACGTCCCGGCCCTCGTGGCCGGAGTGCCCGAGGCGGCCGAGCTCTACATGTGCGGCCCCATCCGGCTCATGGACGCGGTGCGCCGCGCGTGGGCCGAGCGGGAGCTGGACGCCACCAGCCTGCGCTACGAGACCTTCGGCAACAGCGGCTGGTTCGAGGCCGAGCCGTTCGTGGTCCGCGTCCCGCGGCTGGGCGCCGAGGCCGTGGTCGGTCCGGACGAGTCCCTGCTCGAGGCCCTCGAGCGGGAGGGCCTCGACATGATGTCCGACTGCCGCAAGGGCGAGTGCGGGCTGTGCCAGGTCAAGGTCCTCGGCCTGACCGGGCGGATCGACCACCGCGACGTGTTCTACTCGGACCGGCAGAAGCAGACCGGCACGTCCATGTGCTGCTGCGTCTCGCGGGTGGTCTCCGGCGCGCCCGAGACCGTTCCCGGCGGGCGCCCGGCCGCCGTCCTCACCATCGACGTCCCCTGAGAGGCACCCCATGGACATCCGACACCAGATCGACGCATCCAGGATGTCGTCGTACCAGTGGCTCATCATCGCGGTGACCACGTTCCTCAACGCCCTCGACGGCTACGACGTCCTCGCCATGGCGTTCACGGCCACGTCCGTGACCGAGGAGTTCGGGCTCTCCGGCTCCCAGCTGGGCTGGCTGCTCAGCGCCGGGCTGATCGGCATGGCCGCCGGCTCCCTCGTCCTCGGTCCCTTCGCGGACCGGTACGGCCGGCGGAAGATCCTCGTCCTGGCCCTCGCCGTCAACGCCCTGGGCCTCTTCCTGTCCACCACGGCGGGGTCCGTGCTCGAGCTCGGTCTGTGGCGGGTCGTCACCGGCCTGGGCGTGGGCGGCATCCTCGCCTCGGCCACGGTGATCACCAGCGAGTACGCCAGCACCCGCCACCGCGGCATGGCCGTCAGCATCTTCACCGCGGGCTACGGCGTGGGCGCCACCCTCGGCGGCATGGGCGCCACCCAGCTGATCCCGGCCTTCGGCTGGCGCTCCGTGTTCCTCACCGGCGGGCTGCTCACCCTGGTGGCGATCGGGCTCGTGCTGGCCGTGTTGCCCGAGTCCGTCGACTACCTCCGCACCCGGCGGCCGGCGGGTGCCGTGCAGAAGCTCGAGCGCATCGCCCGGCGCCTGCGCCTCGAGGGACAGGTCGAGCTCGGCCCGGTCCCGGCCGGGACCGGTGCGCAGCACAGCAGCGTCGGCAGGCTGCTCAGCAGCCGCTACCGCACGGCGACGCTCCTCCTGTGGGCGGCGTTCTTCGTCATCATGTTCGGCTTCTACTTCGCCAACTCGTGGACGCCCCGGCTCCTCGTCGAGACGGGGATGACCGAGCAGCAGGGCATCATCGGCGGGCTCATGCTCACGATGGGCGGCACCTTCGGGTCCCTGCTCTACGGGGCGCTGACCACCCGGTGGGACGCGCGGCTGACCCTGATGGCCTTCACCGTGCTCTCCGCGGTGACCCTCGTGCTGTTCATCACCACCACGTCCGTGCCGCTGCTGGCGTTCTCCTCCGGCGTGGTGGTCGGCATGCTCATCAACGGCTGCATCGCGGGCCTCTACACCGTGGCGCCCATGACCTACGAGCCCGGCATCCGGACCACCGGCGTGGGCTGGGGCATCGGGGTCGGCCGGGCCGGGGCGATCCTCGCCCCCATCGCGGTCGGCGCGCTGCTGGACACCGGCTGGACCCCCACGCAGCTCTACCTCGGAGTGGCGGTCGTCGTCGCCCTCGCGGCCCTGGCCCTCATCCGGCTGCGCCCCTACGAGGAGGCGGCCGACCCGGCCGGCGAGCGTCCGGGTCAACGGCGCACCCGGTCCTCCTCCACCGGCTGACGCCGGCCCGGCGCCGGACCACGATCCGGCGCCGGACGCTGCGGGGCAGGGTGCGCCCCCCGCTACCAGCCCAGCAGGTCCGTGCAGTCCTGCTCGTGGGGCAGCAGCGGGCGCAGGGCCACCGACCAGCGCCCGCCGTCCTCGGACACCCAGGGCGTCAGCGAGTCGGCCGCCGCGGCGGCGTCCATGACGGCCCGGGCCTGCTCCCCGGCGGCGAGCACGCAGCTCAGTCCCAGGCGCGGTTCGAGCGGCTCCCCGGGCAGCGGCGGCCCCGGCCACGGCACGGGCCGGGGCTCCGGGCCGTCCGGCGGACCCTGCCACGCGGTGACCACGCCGGCGACCGCCTCCGGGACGTAGACCTCCTGCGCGCCGACGGCGTCCTCCGGGAGCACCGAGGCGGGATCGCCCAGCTCCTGGACGAGGGCCTGCAGCGCGGCCCGTGCGGCCCGCTGCTCCGGGGTCAGGGTGTCGTCCGGCGGACCGTGAGGCGACTCGGCGCCCAGGGCGTACACCTCACGGACGCGGGTCCCGTCCTGGGCCCGCACGGTGAAGCGGGTCGAGGGCAGGTCGGCCACCGGCGGGCTGCCGAGGTCATCGGACCCGCCGACCCCCGCGCGGAGCGCGCGCTCGACCAGCACGGCGACGGCGTCCTCGTCGACGTGCTGCACCTGCAGACCGGGCAGGGCGGGAGGGGGGAAGACGGCGATCTGCGGGCCCGGGGTGATGACCCGGCCGTCGGCGTGGACGCTGACCAGGGGCAGCCGGGACGCCAGCAGCTCCGGCGTGGCGAAGCCCCCGGTGTGGGCCACCTCGATCACCGGCCCCTCGGCCGGCCCCCACGGCGTGCTCGGGGGCGTGCTCGGAGCGGACGGCGTGCCCGTCGTCGTCGGCGGGACCGGACCTGTCGGTGCCTCGGGGGGCGTCGGCGTCCCCGAGGCCGTGGGGGCGGCCCCCGCGGGACCCTCCTGCGCGCACGCGGTGGTCAGGAGCAGGGCGGTCACCACGAGCGCGGGCCACGGCGCGCGGGGCATCGCGGGCTCACCAGCCCCGGCTTCCGGGGGCGCCCTTGAACGGGCCGGCCACCCGCGAGGTGATCCAGCCCCCGTAGAACCCGCCCTCCTGCGGGAGCACCTGCTCCCCGGCCACGAGACACCGGTCCATCAGGGCGGGCATCAGGGCCACGTGCCCGCGCAGGGCCGCGAACCCCGGCGTGGGGGAGGGGTAGGTCCAGGCGGCCCGGGGTGCGGTGCGGTCCCCGCCCCGGACGTCGAAGTACGCCGCCGCGCCCTTCCACTCGCACCACGAGCTCCCCGCGCACGGCACCAGGGCACCGTCGACGAAGGCCTCCCGGGGCAGGTAGTAGGTGGGCGGGTGGCTGGTCTCGAGCACCCGCAGCGGGGCCGTGCTGGACGCGATGCGCTCGCCGCCCAGCCACACCTCCACGTGCTCCCGGCTGGGCTCCGTCCGGGGCGGTCTCGGGTAGTCCCACACGGACTCCTGGCCGGGGCCGGGGACGTCGGGCCGAGGTCGTCTCATCTGCGCTCCGTCCGGACGCCCGCCCGGCCGCGCCGACCGGCACGGTCCTCGGGCGTCACACAGTGGTGAGTGCTCCATCACTATGCTACGGCGCATGACGGCATCCTGGAGTGCTTGCCCGGGAAACCATAGGGTTCCGGGGTGCTCATCTCAGGACTTCTCATCGGTGCCGCCCTCGGGTTCGTTCTCCAGCGCGGCCGCTTCTGCGTCACCGGCGCGTTCCGCGACGTCTGGATCGCGAAGAACACGTGGTGGCTGTCCGCCTTCTTCGTGGCCATCGCCGTCCAGGCGGTCGGCATCTGGGTGCTGAACGCGCTCGGCGTCATCACCCTCGAGGCCTCGGCCTTCCCCTGGCTGGCCACGGTCATCGGCGGCTTCATCTTCGGCTTCGGCATCGTCCTCGCCGGCGGCTGCGCCACCGGCACCTACTACCGCGCCTCCGAGGGGCTCGTCGGCTCCTGGTTCGCGCTCATCTTCTACGCGCTGTTCGCGACCGTCGCCAAGTACGGTCCGCTGGCCGGGACCACCGAGGCCCTGCGCGGCGTCACCGCCGGCACGCAGGGCTCGATCCACGAGACCCTCGGCGTCTCCCCGTGGGTGCTCGTGCTGGTCCTCGTCGGCATCGCCGGGGTGTGGGCCCGCCACCACCTCACCAAGCCCCGGATGAAGATGGCCACGCTCCCGCCGGAGAAGACCGGCCTGAACCACCTGCTGTTCGAGAAGGCGTGGAACCCGTTCGCGACCGCCCTGGTCGTCGGCGTCATCGCGATCATCGCCTGGCCCGCCAGCTGGGCCACCGGTCGCGAGTACGGGCTCGGCATCACGACCCCGTCCGCCAACATCGCGAGCTACCTGACCACCGGCGACGTCGAGCTCGTCGACTGGGGCGTGTTCCTGGTCCTCGGCATCCTGATCGGTTCGTTCGTGGCGGCCAAGGGCTCCGGCGAGTTCAAGCTCCGCGTCCCCGACGCGCAGACGATCGTGCGCTCCATCGGCGGCGGCGCCCTCATGGGCATCGGCGCGGCCTGGGCCGGTGGCTGCACCATCGGCAACGCCCTGGTCGCCACGGCCGCCCTCGAGTGGCAGGGCTGGGTCGGTTTCGCCGTCATGATCCTCGGCACCGGCGCGGCCGCCAGGATCTTCATCGCCCCCCGCAAGAAGTCCGCCGCCCCGGGCCGCGTCCCGGCCGGCGTCTGATCCCACCGACCCCCAGTTCCAGGAGGAGCCACTCATGGCACAGCACGTCCTCGAGACCGACGGTCTCGTCTGCCCGTTCCCCGTGGTCGAGGCGAAGGCCGCGATGGCCGAGATGCCCGCCGGCGACGAGCTCGTCATCAACTTCGACTGCACGCAGGGCACCGAGGCCATCCCGCGCTGGGCGGCGGAGAACGGATACCCCGTCACGCAGTTCAGCAAGCGCGGTGCGGCCGAGTGGTCGATCACCGTGCAGAAGGCCTGATCCGACCGGATCGCCGTCCCGCGGCGGACCCCCGCGGCCGAGTCCCCTCGGC
>NZ_JBHVDI010000009.1:0-48430 GCF_042802875.1 Kocuria sp. NPDC057446
GGTGCGAGGAGCTCGCACCGGTGCCGTGCCCGCCGCGGGTCAGCCCGGCAGGCCGAGGAGCGCGGTGCTGTCGGCCGCCGTGCCCGCCAGCTGCGGCGCCCAGCCGTCGTCGCCCTCGAGGTAGGTGCGCACCGTGAACCGGCCCTCCTCCCCGGCGGGCAGCTGCGGGCGGTCGGGGGTGACCTGCGCCCCCGGGCCCCGGTTGCGGTGCTCGGCGAAGCGCGCCTCGCGCCACGAGAAGCCGCTCATGTCCGTCCACGGGCTCGCCGCGATGTGGGCGCCGAGCCACGAGTCGCGGACCAGGACCTGCGCGACGGCCCGGGGGTCCCCGCTGGGGTGCCACGGCCGGCCCAGGTGCACGGTGCCCGCGGCCGCCCCGGAGGTGAAGCGGCACCGGTCGAAAAGATATCCGTGCGCGATGTCGAGGTCCTGGCTCCCGGCCGTGACGTAGCCGTTGTTGGTGGCGGAGCCGCGGTCGAGGGAGCGGATCTCGCAGTCCTCGAAGACGGCGGTGCCGCGGCCGAACACGAAGTCGACGTCGCCCTCGACCCAGCACCGGTCGAACCAGGACCTCGCGGCCACACCGCTCGCCGGCGAGTTGACCAGCAGGGTGTCCTGGTTGCCGAGGAAGCGCACCCCGGACAGCACCGCCCGGTCACCCGTCAGGTGCAGGGCCACGGCCTGGCGGTCCTTCATCTCCGGGTGCGCGGCCTCGTCGAAGTCGTTGGCGAACGTGAGGTTGCGCGCCACGAAGTCCGCGCCGTCCACCCGGGCGGACGCGCTGCCGGACGTGCCGAACGGCCCGCTACCGTCGGGCTTCACGGTGCCGGAGGCGTTGTCGTACACCAGCACCACGTCCTCGGGACGCTCGCCCGTCCCGACGAGCGAGATCCGGGGCTTGGCCGACGGCACGCGCAGGACCTCCCGGTACTCCCCGGGCTGGATCCGGACCACCGTCCGGCGGGCGCCGCCCGCCTCCGCCGCGTCCACGGCGGCCTGCACGGTGCGGAAGGGCTTCCCGGGGCCGACCTCGAGCACCACGGGGGTGTCCACGGGGCGCTCGCTCGGCCAGTACATCCGGGCCAGCGGGTCCGTCACGGCGTCGGGGGCCGGGAACCAGCCCGGCGGCACGATCCGCTTCGACCGCAGCTCGCGCGCCACCAGCCGGGCCACGGCCAGCGCGCCGAGGGCCTGGAAGTGGGTGTTGTCGGTGGAGCCCTGCGGGTACTGCGGGTGCTGCCCCGGGGGCAGGTGCAGGAAGTGGGACGTGGTCCCCTCCGGGCCGAGCCGCTGCCACAGCTCCTTGGACGAGGCCGTCAGGTCCACCAGGGGCGTGCCGGTGGCCGCGGCGAGCTCGCGCACCGCCTGCGGATAGGCGCCGTGGGTGTCCCGCGCTGCCCCGAAGGCGTCGAAGCGCCGCCGCTCCACGGGGGTGACCAGCACGGGCTGCGCCCCGCGCGCCGCGGCGCCGTCGAGGTAGCGGCGCAGGTACTCCTCGAAGGTCGAGCCCGGCAGGGTGCCGCGGGCCGGGTCCTCGACCTTCTCGTCGTTGTGGCCGAAGGAGATCAGCAGGTGGTCGCCGGGCTGGAGCATTCCCAGTGCCCGGTCCAGCAGCCCGGCGTCCGCGTAGCTCTTGGACGAGGCCCCGGACCAGGCGAGGTCGAGCACGCCGGCCTGGGGGCCCAGCAGCAGGGGCAGGGCCTGGCCCCACCCGGCGCGCGGTCGCTCGGAGTGCTGGTACGCGGACGAGGTCGAGTCCCCGACGACGACCAGCGCCGGCCGGGTGCGCCGCGCCCCGCCGCTGTTGCCGGCGGCCCCCGTCGTGGCGAGGGCCGGTGAGCCCGCCGCACCGGTCAGGGCGGCGGCGCCGGCGGCCACGGCGAACGCGGTCAGGACGGTGCGCCGGGTCGGCGCCCCGACGGGCCTCACCGGTCACCGCCGGTGCTCAGGACGGGACCCGCGGTGCGGGCGAGCAGCGCCGGCACGGCCTGGGGGGCGTGGACCTTCGTGCGCAGCACGGGCGTCCAGGAGGTGTCGTGGGTCAGCCGCTCGGCCTCCGGGACGGCGGCGTTGTACGCGGCCCGCACGTCGACCTTCCTGCCGTTCACGGTGTTGTCCACGGTGGCGATGGTCGTGCCCTTGTACCGGCCGATGATCTCCGCGGCGTCCGTGCCGGCGGGGAGGGTGAAGGCGTTGGCCTCCGCGTAGAGGTGCGACTCGATCCCCGCGCCCAGGGAGTACACGTAGGGGACGGAGCCGTCCTCGGGCACCACGTAGTGGTTGTTGTAGACGTCCACCTGGCCGTAGCGCACCCGCGGGGCCCGCTGCCCGACGTCCTCGAACACGTTGTGGTGCACGGTCACCCGCAGCCTGCCCGGGTCGCCCCGGTTGGTGGAGTCGGTGGAGCCGATGAGCATGAGCTTGTCGTGGTCGGTGAACCGGTTCCAGGACACGGTGACCAGGTCCGACCCGTTGGTCACGTCGAGCGCGCCGTCGTGCACCTGGTAGGGGGTGCCGAAGTAGGAGGGCTGCTCGCTGTCGAGGTTCGGGGCGTCGGTGAACTCCGAGTGGTCGATCCAGACGTGGGTGGCGCCGTTGATCACCTGGAGCAGGTCGTACTCGCTGTTCCAGGCCCCGGTGCTGCCGTCCCCCGGGTCCCAGGCCGGGAAGCAGTCCGAGGCGTCGGAGAGCGTGAGGTTGCGCAGGATCACGTTGTCGGCCCCGTTGATCCGCAGGGCGGCGCCGCGGATCTCGCTGTCGGCGCCCGCGCCGACGATCGTGGTGTTGCTCGGGATGTCCCACCGGATCGTCCGCGCCTGGTTCGTGGCCGCGGCGCGGCGGGCCGTCTCCTGCGCCCCGGCCGGGTCCCGGTCACGGCCCCACGTGGCCGGGTCGTAGGCCTCCAGGTACTGCTCCAGGGAGTACCCGGTGCCCGCCGCGTAGTCGTCGCAGCTCACCGGGGAGCCGTCCGGCGCGGTGTTGGCGTCGATCCGGCCGTGGACGCGGACGATCTTCGGACGCTCGCCCGCGGCCTCGAAGGCCGCCAGCAGCTCGGTGCGGTTCGTGACGTCGTAGACGTCGGCGGGCTCCGCGGCCGAGCCGCCGGTGGTGCCGGGGCCGAGGGCGGCCCATCCGTCGTTCTCCGGCAGGACCTGGCGCTCGAGCGGGGTGCGGGAGCTCTGGGCCGCGGGAGCGGCGAGGGGGCTGGGCGCGGCCGACGCAGGGGTCGCCGCGAGGAGCGCGGCCGTCACGGCCACGGCGGTGGGGATGGACAGGTGCGCAGTGCGTCTCCGCATGGTTCCTCTTCCGTCATCGGGGGGACGCCCTCGCCGAAGGTGGAGCGGGTGTGACGGGGGTCACGGGAGGGCGCTGAGCAGGACGGTATCAGAAAGCGCTTTCCCACGGAAGATGCGCAGGCGTTCGAACGGTGCCGCCCACCCCTCGTCGCCTCCCGCATCGCTCTCCTGTGCCCGAGGGGTCGCCATCTGCGAGAACGTGCTGCGCTGTGCATCGGAACGCGACCCGCCGTGTGCGCTGGGCGCGGAGGCGACCCCGCGGCGGAGTTCCGGTGGCGCGGGCGTCAGCGGGCCGAGCGGGATCGCTCGGCCGAGGCCACGAATTCCCGGGCCAGCTCCACCAGCTCCTGCGTGCGCTCGATCTGCGGCATGTGCCCGGTGTCCGGGAAGACGTGCAGCCGGGCCTCCGGCAGCGCCGCCGCCGCGGCCTCGGCGTGGTGGGCCGGCAGCACCGCGTCGGCGTCGCCCCACACCACGAGCACGGGCGGGCCCGCCGCCCGCACCTTCGCCAGCAGGGCCCGCCGCCAGCCGGGCAGCACGCCGATCACCGGCAGCCCGATGCTCCGGTAGGTGCCCAGGAACGTGGCCCGGAAGTCCGGCTGCGCGCCCACCCGGGCCGCATGCCGCAGCCGCTCCGGGGTGGCCAGGGACGGGTCGAAGAAGCAGCTCTGCTGGGACCGCACCGCGGCGGCCCGCGCCAGCGGCCGGAACCGGGGCCCCACCACGGGCAGCCGGGACAGCGCGGCCCACACCATGGGCAGGGCGGAGACATTGGCCTCCCGGCCGAACCCGGCGCTGTCGGCGAGCAGCAGACCCGCGACGCGCCCCGGGTGCTCGGCGGCCACGGTCATGGCCACGGCCCCGCCCAGAGAGTTGCCCATGAGGTGCACGGGCCGCTCCTCGCCGAGCGCGTCGAGCACGCCGACCACCGCGCGGGCGAACGCCCCGAGCCCCGGCCGCTCGGTGCCGGCGGGGGTGAGCCCGAAACCGGGCAGGTCCATGCTCAGCACCCGGTGGTCCTCGGCCAGCAGCTCGTGGACGGCCGACCAGTCCTCCAGGCTCCGGCCGATGCCGTGCAGCAGCACGACCGGCGGGGCCTGCGCCGGCCCCGAGCGGCGGATGCGCACGGGCCGGCCGGCGACCTCCACCGTCGTCGTCGTGGCCTCCGGAACGGGGGAGCGGCGGACGGGGGACTGCGGGGCGGGGGTGCCGACGGTGGGGCGCGGGGTGTGCCGGTCGGTCATGCGCGGGTCTCCTGCGGGCGGGCACCGCGGCGGGACGCGGTGCGGGGGACGAGGTCGAGGCTGCGGGACAGCGGGGTGCGCAGGGTGGTCGCGGAGTCCAGCAGGTAGTTCTGCCGAACCCGCCACGGGTGCCGGTCGCCCTGGCGCGGGAAGGCCCCGATCGCGCGCTGCACGTAGCCGGAGGTGAGGTCCAGGAGCGGCTGCTCGGTCATGCCCCGGGGCGCGCGCGGCACCACGGCACCGGCGTGCCGGCGCCGCAGGTGCCGGAGCACCTTGCACACCAGCCGGTGGGTGAGGTCGGCGCGCAGGGTCCAGGACGCGTTGGTGTAGCCGATGCACAGCGCGAAGTTCGGCACGCCGGTGAGCATCGCCCCGTTCCACACGAACTGCTCGGACAGCTCCACCGGCGTCCCGTCCACGGTCAGGGCGATCCCGCCGAACGGCAGCAGCCGCAGGCCCGTGGCGGTCACCACGAGATCGGCCTCGAGCACCCGCCCGCCGCTCAGCCGGACACCTTCGGGCACGAACGTGTCGATCGTGTCCGTGACGACCTCCGCCCGCCCCTTCTTCAGCGCCCGGAACAGGTCCGCGTCCGGCACCGCGCACAGCCGCTGGTCCCACGGGTCGTAGGACGGGGTGAAGTGCTCGGCCACGAGGTCCTCGGAGCCGAGGAGGCGCGCGGCCCGGGAGGTGAAGAACGCGCGGGCCGCCGTCGGGCGCCGGCGGCAGAACTGGTACACGGCCGTGCTGAACAGGATGTTCTTGGTCCGGATGAGCCGGTGGGCGAGCCCCGCGGGCAGGAACCGCCGCAGCGCGTCGGCCCGCCTGTCCCGCCCCGGCACGGCGCTGATCCAGGTGGGGGAGCGCTGCAGCATCGTCACGCCCGCGGCGTCCCGGGCCATGGCCGGCACCAGGGTCACCGCGGTGGCGCCGCTGCCGATGACCAGCACGCGCCGGCCGGTCCAGTCCAGGTCCTCGGGCCAGAACTGCGGGTGCACCACCCGGCCCCCGAACTCCGCCAGGCCGGGCAGCGCGGCGTCGTGGCCGCGGTCGTAGTCGTAGTAGCCGGCGCACGAGTACAGGAACGAACACGTCATGGCGCTCTCGTGGACCGCGCCGTCCGCGTCCCGGACCTCGAGGCCCAGGAGCCAGCGCTGCTCGGCGCCGGACCAGTCGGCCGAGACCACCTTGGTGCGGAGGCGCACGTGCCGGTCGAGGCCGAACTCCTCCGCCGTCTCGTGCAGGTAGGCGAGGATCGACGGGCCGTCGGCGAGCGCCTGCGCGGCCCGCCACGGCTTGAAGGAGTAGCCGAGCGTGAACATGTCGGAGTCGGAGCGCACCCCCGGGTAGCGGAACAGGTCCCAGGTCCCACCCAGTTCGTCCCGGGCCTCGAGCACGGCGAAGGACAGCCCGGGGCACTCGGTCTGCAGGCGGTACGCCGCACCGATGCCGGACAGACCGGCCCCGACGACGACGACGTCCCGGTGGTCGGTCCCCCCGGGGCAATCGCCGGAGAAGGCACCGGCGAACTCTCCGCGGGGCCGGTCGGGGGGCCCGCCCGGTCGCTCGCGGGGGGATCCGGCGGGGGTGCCGCCGGGCGTCCCGGGAGACGGCCGGCCGGCGGTGGACGGTGCTCGCATGGTTCCAGGATCGTCCGGGACGCCCGGGAAGACTTGACGCTGCGCGACGATTGCTTGACCCTGGGCGACATGACGGTCATCCGGTCCGCGGGTCTGCGCGGTTTCCGTGCCGCGGTGGCGGAGCTCGGCGGCGACGCCGAGGCCCTGGCCGACGCCGCCGGGCTGCCCCGGGCGGCCCTGGACACCGACGACCTGCTGGTCCCGGAGCGGGCCGTGGGGCGGGTGCTGGAGGGCGCCGCCCGGGAGCTGGGCTGCCCCGACCTCGGGCTGCGGGTCGCGGCCCGGCAGGACCCGGGCGTGCTCGGCCCTCTCGCACTGGCGGCCCGCCACTCCGAGACGGTGCGCGACGCCCTCGAGTGCACCTCCCGCTACCTGTTCGTGCACGCCCCCTCCCTCGAGCTGGCGCTGGTGCCGGACCCCTACGGTGCCCGCGGGGTGACGGCGGTGCGCTACGGCGGCTCCGCCGCGGCCGCCCGGGACCCCGGGCGCGGCAGCCCGCAGGGCACCGACCTGGGCCTGGGCCTGCTGCACCGGGCCCTGACGTCCCTGGTGGGCGGTCGCTACGGGCTGCGCACGGTCGAACTGGACCACCGCCCCGCCGCACCACTGCGGGCCTACGAGGAGTTCTTCGGTGCGCCCGTGCGCACCGGCCGCCCCGAGGTCCTGCTGCGGATCCCCACGAGCACGCTCGCCCGCCCGCTGCACGGGGACGCCGGGGTCCGGCAGGTGGCGCTCGCCTTCCTCGACACCCAGCTCCCCGGGGCCGGCTCCGCCTGGGCGCCCCGGGTCCGGGGCGTGCTGGTGCAGCTGCTCGGCACCGCTGCCCCGGAGATCGAGGCGGTGGCCCGGGAGCTGGACCTGCACCCCCGCACCCTGCAGCGCCGGCTCGCGGAGGAGGGCACCAGCTTCGGCGCCGTCCTCGACGAGACCCGGCGCGGCGCCGCCCTGCGCTGGCTCACCACCACCGACGTCCCGCTCGGTCAGATCGCCGGGCTGGTGGGGCTCTCGGAGTCCTCGGCCCTCACCCGGTGCGCCCGCCGCTGGTGGGGCGCGCCGCCGCGGGACGTCCGCCGCCGGGGCGTCCCGGCCGGCTGACGATGTCGCCGCGCGTCAACTTCCTGTCGCGGCGGGTCAAGCGGGGGCGACCGCCCGCCCGCACACTGGACAGCAGGCCCCGATCCACGACCCCGCCCGACCCCAGGAGCAGCCCGTGTCCCCGTCCGCCCCCTTCCGTTTCGTCGGCGCCACCGCGGTGCTCACCGGCGCCGCCTCCGGCATCGGCGAGCACCTGGCCCACGGCCTCGCCGCCCGCGGCACCGGCCTGGTGCTCCTCGACCGGGACGGGGCCCGGCTCGAGGCCGTCGCCGGGGCGATCCGCGCCGGGCACCCGGAGCTGCCGGTGCGCACGGTCGTGGCCGACCTCGCCGAGCTGTCCGCGCTGCCGGGCGTGGCCGGGCGGATCCGGGCGGAGCACCCGCGGATCGACCTGCTGGTCAACAACGCGGGCGTAGGTCTGGGCGGGTCCTTCGAACAGGTCTCGGCCGCGGAGTTCGACTGGCTCATGGACGTCAACTTCCGGGCGCCCGTGGTGCTCACCCGGGAGCTGCTGCCCGCCCTGCTCGCCGCCCCCGGCAGCCACCTGGTCAACCTCTCCAGCCTGTTCGGTCTCATCGCCCCGCCCGGCCAGGTGGCCTACTCCGCGAGCAAGTACGCCCTGCGCGGGTTCACCGAGGGCCTGCGCCACGAGCTGGCCGGGCGGGTGGGGGTCACCGTGGTCCACCCGGGCGGGGTCCGGACGAGGATCGCCGAGACCGCCCGCACCCCGGCCGGGGTGCCCGAGGAGCGGGCACGGAAGGACCGGGAGGACTTCGCGGCGCTGCTGAGCTATCCCGCGGAGCGGGCTGCCGCCGACATCCTGGGGGCGGTGGAGCGGCGGCGGACCCGGCTGCTCGTGGCTCCCAGTGCCGTGCTGCCGGACCTCGTGGCACGGCTCCTGCCCGGCTCCTACTGGCCGGTCCTGCGGTGGGCGCCACGAGTGCTGCGGCGCCTTCCCGGACGGCGGCGCCGGGCCTAGGCTGGGCGCATGACCAGCACGCTGTCCGCCGTCGTCGTCGACTGCCGCGACCCGGAGACCCTCTCCCGCTTCTGGTGCGCCGCCCTGGGCTACGTCGTCCACGGGCAGGCCGAGGGCTTCGTGGGCATCGCCCCCGCCGGGGGCAGCGGCCCGCACCTCGACTTCGTGCTCGTCCCCGAGCCCCGCACGGCCAAGAACCGGCTGCACCTCGACCTGCGCGCCGCCGACGGCGGTCGGACCGCCGAGGTCGCCCGCCTGGAGTCCCTCGGGGCCCGCCGCGTGGACGTGGGCCAGGGGCCCGAGGTGACCTGGGTGGTGCTGGCCGACCCGGAGGGCAACGAGTTCTGCGTGCTCTCCGACCTCGAGCAGGACTGAGCCGGCGGGCTCAGCCGGCCACACCGTCCACGTAGTACCACCGGCCGCCCTCGCGCCGGAACCGGGAGTTCTCCCGCTGGGCCCCGCGGGCCCCGTCCGGCCCGCGCCAGAAGGCGGTGAAGTCCACCCACCCCTCGTCGTCGAAGGGGCCGCCGCCCGTGGCGCCGTGGACGGCGAGCCGGGTCCAGCGCAGCGCGGGGTCCAGGTCCACGAACCCCGGGCGCGTGCTGGGGTGCCACGTGCCCAGCAGGTGCGCCGCGTCCCCCGCGGCGAAGGCGCTGAACCGCGAGCGCATGAGCAGCTCGGCCGTGGGGGCCGCGCGGCCGCCGTGGAAGCGGCCGCAGCACGCGCCGTAGGTCTCCCCGGTGCCGCAGGGGCAGCGGGCGCCGTCGTCGATCATGCCATCCAGCCCTCGACCACGCCCTTGCCGAAGAACACCACGAAGGCCGCCGCCACGACGTACATCAGCGGGTGGACCTCCCTGCCGCGGCCCTGCACGAGCCGGATGAAGACGTAGGAGACGAAGCCCGCGCCGATGCCGTCGGCGATCGAGTAGGTGAACGGCATGACGGCGAACGTGAGGAAGGACGGCACGGACAGGCCCCAGTCGTCCCACTCGATGCGGACCACCTGCTTGGCCATGAGGAAGCCCACCACCACCATGGCCGGGGCCACGGCCTCGAACGGCACCACGTTGACCAGCGGGGTGATGAACATGGCCAGGAGGAACAGCACGCCGGTGACCACGTTGGCCAGACCGGTGCGGGCACCGTCGGCGATGCCGGTGGAGGACTCCACGAAGATCTGGTTGGAGGACACGGAGCCGGCGCCGCCGGCGATCGCCCCGGCGGCGTCCACGAGCAGGATCTTGTCCACGTTCTGGATCTGCCCGTTGCGGCCCACGAGCCCGGCCTGCTGGGAGAGCCCGACCATCGTGCCCATCGCGTCGAAGAAGATCGAGAGCAGGATCGTGAAGATCAGCAGCGCCGCGGCGAGGGCACCCAGGCTCCGGAACGCCTCGAGCGGGGCGGCCGAGCCCACGAGGGAGAGATCGGGCAGCGCCACGAACGAGGTGGGGGCCGCAGGCACCACGAGCGACCAGCCGGTGGGGGCGTCCACGGAGGAGCCGGACGGGACGACCGCCTCGAGCACGTGGGCGAGGAGCGTGGTGGCGACCACGGCGATCAGGATCGCGCCGCGGACGTTGCGCACGATGAGGGCCACGGTCAGGAGCAGGCCGACCACGAACGTCAGCATGGGCCAGCCCAGCAGCGTCCCGCCGTCGCCGAGCTGCACGGGCACGGTGGTGCCGGCCGCGTCCGGGATGCGGCGCACGAAGCCGGAGTTCACGAACCCGATCAGGGCGATGAACAGGCCGATGCCCACCACGATGGCGGTCTTCAGGGACGCCGGCACGGCGTTGAACACGGCGGTGCGGAAGCCGGTGAGCACCAGGACGAACATGATCAGGCCCGCCCACACGACCAGGCCCATCACCTGCGGCCAGGTGAGCTCCGGGGTGGTGACGATCGTCACGGCGAGGAACGCGTTGACGCCCAGCCCCGTGGCGATCGCGAAGGGCGCGCGGGCCACGACGCCCATGAGGATGGTCAGCACCCCGGCGACGAGCGCCGTCACGGCCGCGACGCGCTCACCGCCCAGGACGTTGCCGGCGCCGTCCGGGCCGTAGCCGAGGATCAGCGGGTTGAGCACCACGATGTAGCTCATCGCGATGAACGTCGCCACACCGCCGCGCACCTCGCTCGTCACCGAGGAGCCGCGCTCGCTGATCTTGAAGAAGCGGTCCAGGCCGTTGCGCGGCGGACCGGAGGGGGTCTCGGTGGAGACGGAAGCGGAGGATGCCATGGTGGTCCTTCAGGCACTCGACGGGAGGGAGCACGACTCCACGAGGAGCGCTCCCGGGTTGACGGCGGCACCGGCGTGCCACCGGGACGACACTACCTCCCTGCGTCCGGGCGCGTCCGGGCCCGGACGGGCCGGGGGCCGGGGTCGAGCGGGGCTCACGCTCGGCGTCCTTGCACAGATCGGTCCCCGTGTCCACCCCTGTGTCCTGTCACGTCGGTTCATGGCGGTTTGTGACGACCGGCGTGACTGTCCTGCGGGACCCGCGAACAATCGATGGCATGACACAGACGACGCGCGCGCCCCGCGCTGCCCGGAAGCCGAAGCCCGAGGGGCAGTGGAAGGTCGACGGCCGGGATCCCCTGAACCCGAACGAGGTCTTCAAGCAGGCCGACGACGGGCTCAACGTGCGCGCCCGGATCGAGGAGGTCTACTCGAAGCACGGCTTCGCCTCGATCGATCCGCAGGACCTGCACGGACGCTTCCGCTGGTGGGGGCTCTACACCCAGCGCCGGCCGGGCATCGACGGCGGGCGGACGGGCTCGCTGTCCGACGCCGAGATCGAGGACGAGTACTTCATGATGCGCGTCCGGCTCGACGGCGGGGCCCTCACCCGCGAGCAGCTGCGGGTGCTCGGGCAGATCTCCGCGGACTTCGCGCGGGACTCGGCCGACATCACGGATCGGCAGAACATCCAGTACCACTGGATCCGCGTGGAGGACGTCCCGGAGATCTGGCGCCGGCTCGAGGACGCGGGCCTGGACACGGTCGAGGCCTGCGGGGACGTGCCGCGCGTGATCCTGGGCTCCCCGCTCGCCGGGATCGCCGAGGACGAGATCATCGACCCCACCCCGGTGATCGAGCGGATCAAGTCCACCTGGATCGGCTCCCCGGAGTTCTCCAACCTGCCGCGCAAGTACAAGACCGCGATCACCGGCCACCCGTCCCTGGACGTGGTGCACGAGATCAACGACTGCGCGTTCGTGGGCGTGGTCCACCCCGAGCTCGGCCCCGGCTACGACCTGTGGGTCGGTGGTGCGCTGTCCGTGGTGCCGTTCCTCGGCAAGCGCCTCGGCGCCTTCGTGACGGAGGAGCAGGCCCCCGAGGTGTGGAAGGGCGTCACCAGCATCTTCCGCGACTACGGCTACCGGCGGCTGCGCAACCGCGCCCGGCTGAAGTTCCTGGTCCAGGACTGGGGGCCGGAGAAGTTCCGGCAGGTGCTCCAGGACGAGTACCTCGGCTACGAGCTCCCGGACGGTCCCGCGCCGGCGAAGGCGGCCGTCCCGGGCGACCACATCGGCGTGCACCGGCAGAAGGACGGACGCTTCTACATCGGGGTGGCCCCGCGCGTGGGCCGCGTCTCCGGGGCGAAGCTGCTGGCCCTCGCCGAGGTGATGGCGAAGTACGGCTCCGACCGGCTGCGCACCACCCCGCACCAGAAGCTCGTGCTCCTGGACGTCGAGGAGGCCGACGTCGAGGACGTCGTCGCCGACCTCGCCGCCCTGGACCTGCAGGCGAGGCCCTCCGCGTTCCGCCGCTCGACCGTGGCGTGCACCGGCATCGAGTACTGCAAGCTCGCGATCGTCGAGACGAAGCAGACCGCCTCGGACACCATCGACGAGCTCGAGCGGCGGCTCGAGGGCGTGGAGCTGCCGCACCCCATCTCGATGCACGTCAACGGGTGCCCGAACTCGTGCGCCCGCATCCAGACCGCGGACATCGGGCTCAAGGGCCAGCTTCTGCCCACCGAGGACGGCGGGCAGAAGCCCGGCTACCAGGTGCACCTGGGCGGCGGGCTCGCCGCCGACGACCGCGCCGAGGCCGGCCTGGGCCGGACCGTGCGCGGGCTGAAGGTGTTCCAGGACGACCTCGCCGACTACGTCGAGGGACTGGTCCGGCGCTTCCTGGCCCAGCGCACCGGCGACGAGAGCTTCGCCGAGTGGACCCACCGCGTCGAGGAGAGTGAACTCGCATGACCAGCACCGGAACGGACGCCCGTCCCGCCCTGCGCGACGAGCAGCGGCTGCGCGACCTCGCGGCCGCCGGCGCCGCCGCGCTGCACGCCGAGCTCGACGCCGAGGGCCGGGTCCCGGCCGCGGGGGAGGCCTCCACGGAGGAGGCGATCCGCTGGGTCGCCGAGAACTTCGACCTGCGCAACGTCACCGTGGCCTGCTCCATGGCCGACGCGGTGCTCCCGGCCCTGGTCGCCGAGCAGCTGCCCGGCGTGGACGTGCTCTTCCTCGAGACGGGCTACCACTTCCCGGAGACCATCGGCACCCGGGACGCGGTGGCGCACATGCTCGACATCACCGTGGTCGACGCCCTCCCGGAGCTGACCGTGGCCGAGCAGGACGAGAAGCACGGCAAGGACCTCTTCGCCCGCGACCCCGGCCTGTGCTGCGCGATCCGCAAGGTGGCCCCGCTGAAGAAGTCCCTCGAGGGCTACGAGGTGTGGTTCACCGGCGTGCGCCGCGACGAGTCCTGGACCCGCACCAACGCGCCGATGGTGACCTTCGACGAGACCCACAAGCTCGTCAAGGTCAACCCCATGGTGCGCTGGACCCTCGACGACCTCGTCGAGTGGTCGCAGGACCACGGCGTGCCGACGAACCC
Source organism: Kocuria sp. NPDC057446 (assembly GCF_042802875.1). NCBI lineage: Bacteria > Bacillati > Actinomycetota > Actinomycetes > Micrococcales > Micrococcaceae > Kocuria > Kocuria sp. NPDC057446. The sequence goes on from NZ_JBHVDI010000009.1 coordinate 13,106, forward strand.
GCTGATGGGGGAGGGCTACCTCTCCATCGGCTGCGCGCCCTGCACCCGCCCCACCGCCCCGGGCGAGGACCCGCGCGCGGGCCGCTGGGCCGGCCAGGACAAGATCGAGTGCGGGATCCACCTGTGAGCGCACCCACGACGACGGAGACGAACGTGACCACCCCGACCACCGCCCCGGCCCCTGCGCAGGCCGGCGTGCACAGCAGCCTCGACGCGCTCGAGGCCGAGTCCATCCACATCCTGCGCGAGGTCGTGGCGGAGTTCGACCGCCCGGCCATGCTGTTCTCCGGTGGGAAGGACTCGGTGGTCATGCTGCACCTGGCCGCCAAGGCCTTCTGGCCCGGGCGGATCCCCTTCCCCGTGCTGCACGTGGACACCGGCCACAACTTCCCGGAGGTCCTCGGCTTCCGGGACCGCACCGTGGAGCGGCTGGGCCTGCGCCTGGTCGTGGCGAGCGTGCAGGACTACCTCGACGACGGCCGGCTGCTCGAGCGCGCCGACGGCACCCGCAACCCGCTGCAGACCCTGCCGCTGCTGGACGCCATCGCGGAGCACCGGTTCGACGCCGTGTTCGGCGGCGGCCGCCGCGACGAGGACAAGGCCCGCGCCAAGGAGCGGATCCTGTCGCTGCGCGACGAGTTCGGCCAGTGGGACCCCCGCAACCAGCGCCCGGAGCTGTGGAACCTCTACAACGGCCGGCACACCCCCGGCCAGCACGTGCGGGCCTTCCCCATCAGCAACTGGACCGAGCTGGACATCTGGCGCTACATCGAGCGCGAGAACATCGAGCTGCCGCCGATCTACTACGCCCACGAGCGGGACGTCTTCCGCCGGGACGGGATGTGGATGGCCGTGGGCGAGTTCTCGGCGCCGACCGGGGCCGAGGCCGTGGAGCGGCAGACGGTGCGCTACCGCACCGTGGGCGACATGTCCTGCACCGGCGCCGTGCTCTCCGGAGCGCGGACCGTGGCCGACGTGGTGGCCGAGGTCGCCGTGTCCACGCTCACCGAGCGCGGGGCCACCCGCGCGGACGACAGGATCTCCGAGGCCGCCATGGAGGACCGCAAGAAGGACGGGTACTTCTAGACATGACTTCCCCCAGCACCGTAACCGGGCCCGCCCCCGCGGCCGCGCACGTCCCCACGATCGACCCCGGGTCGCTGTTCCGCTTCGCGACCGCCGGCTCCGTCGACGACGGCAAGTCCACCCTGGTGGGCCGGCTGCTCCACGACGCGAAGGCGATCCTCGCCGACCAGCTCGAGGCCGTGGGCCGCACCTCCGCCGAGCGCGGCTTCGGCGGCGGCACAGGCCGGCTCGACCTCGCCCTGCTCACCGACGGCCTGCGCGCCGAGCGGGAGCAGGGGATCACGATCGACGTGGCCTACCGCTACTTCGCCACGGACCGCCGCTCCTTCGTCCTGGCGGACTGCCCCGGCCACGTGCAGTACACCAAGAACACCGTCACGGGCGCCTCGACGGCCGACGCCGTCGTGGTGCTCGTGGACGCCCGGCACGGCGTGGTCGAGCAGACCCGCCGGCACCTGGCCGTCGTCTCCCTGCTGCGCGTGCCGCACGTGGTGGTCGCCGTGAACAAGATCGACCTCGTCGACTACTCCCAGGAGGTCTTCGACCGGGTCGCGGCGGACGCCACCACCATCGCCGCCCGGCTGGGGGTCGAGGACGTGCACGTGGTGCCCGTCTCCGCCCTCGAGGGCGACAACGTGGTGGATTCCTCCCCGCGGACCCCCTGGTACTCCGGGCGGCCGCTGCTGCGGGTGCTCGAGGAGCTGCCCACGGTGGACGAGTCCGGCCGCGGCACCGCCCGCCCCTTCCGCTTCCCCGTCCAGTACGTCATCCGCCCGCAGGGCGGCACGGCGCCGGGCTCGGACGCCGAGCAGCTGCGGGACTACCGCGGCTACGCGGGCCAGATCGCCTCGGGCACCGTCGCGGTCGGGGACGAGGTCGTGGTCCTGCCCGCGGGCCGGCGCACCACGGTCACCGGCATCGACGTGGCGGGCACCGCGCCCGCCCCCGGGGCGCCACTGCCCGGCGAGCAGCTGACGGAGGCCGCGGCCCCGCTGTCCGTGACCCTGCGGCTGGCCGACGACATCGACATCGCCCGCGGCGACCTCGTCGCGAGCGCCGACGACGAGCTGCCCGAGCCCGTCCAGGACCTCGTCGCCTCGGTGGCGTGGCTGGGGGAGCGGCCCCTGCAGCCCCGGGCCCGCGTGCTCGTCAAGCACGGCGCCGCCACGGTCCAGGCCATGGTCGTCGAGCTCGAGGGGCGGCTGGACCTGGAGGAGCTCGTGCTGCGGGACGCGGCGACCCTCGAGCTCAACGACATCGGCCGGGTCCGGCTCCGGCTCGCCTCCCCGCTGCCGGTCGACCCCTACGACCGGCTGCGGCGCACCGGCGCCTTCCTGGTCGTCGACCCGGCCACGGGCAACACGCTCGCCGCCGGGCTCGTGCGGGACGCCTGAGGTGGACCGGCAGCACCCACCGGCCCTCACCACGGTGACGGCCGGCGACGGGGGCCGCGCCGCCTCGGGCCGCCGCCGCCGGGGGTGGCCGCTGGTGCTGACCGCGCTGGCGCTCCTGGCCGCCCTGACGGTCGCCGCCACCGTGCTGCGCGAGAACGGGACGCTCGCGGCCTGGGAGGCCGGTGCGGTGGAGACCTCGGACGCCGCCGAGCTGCGGCTGGGCTACTTCGGCAACCTCACGCACGGCCCCGCCCTCGTCGGACTGGAGAACGACTACTTCGCCCGGGAGCTGGGGGACACGGCGCTGTCCGCGCAGGTCTTCAACAGCGGCCCCACGGCGGTGGAGGCCATGAACGCCGGGTCGATCGACGCCGCCTTCGTGGGCCCCAACCCGGCGATCAACTCCTTCGTCCGCTCCCAGGGCCGCTCGCTCGCGGTCGTCGCGGGCGCCGCCTCCGGCGGGGCCCAGTTCGTGGTGCGTCCGGACGTCGCGGGCCCGGAGGACCTCGCCGGGCACACCGTGGCGAGCCCGGAGTTCGGCGGCACCCAGGACGTGGCCCTGCGCACCTGGCTCGCCGAGCAGGACTACGACGTGGACGGCGAGGGCGAGCGTGCCGTGGCGATCACGCCCATGGCCAACGGCCAGACCATCTCCATGCTCCTGCAGGGCCGCGTGGACGGCGCCTGGCTGCCCCAGCCCTGGGCCACCCGTGCCGTCCAGGACGGCGCCCGGGTCCTCGTGGACGAGCGGGAGCTCTGGCCGGACGGGCGCTATCCCACGACCGTCCTGGTGGTGCGCAAGGACTATCTCGAGCGCCACCCCGGGACCGTCGAGGAGCTGGTGCGCGGTCTGCAGCGGTCCGTCGACTGGCTGCACGAGCACGAGGCGGAGCCCGACCTGCTGGCCTCCACCCTGAACCGGGGCCTGGAGCGTGCGCAGACCGAGACGCTGCCCGAAGAGACGGTCGCGGGCGCCCTCGAGGCCATCGAGTGGACCACCGACCCCCTCGCGGACACCTACCCGCAGCTGCTCGCCGACGGCGTGGCGGCGGGGACCACGGACGAGGCCCCGCTCGAGGGGCTCGTGGACGCCACGGTCCTCGACCGCGTCCGCGCCGGCACGGAGGAGGGCGCATGAGCACCACGGCCGGCACCGCCATCCGCCTCCGGGGCCTCGGCAAGAGCTTCGCCCCCGAGGACGGCCCCGTGCTGCAGGACGTGGACCTCGACGTGGAGCGCGGGCAGTTCGTCGCGCTGCTCGGGGCCTCCGGCTGCGGGAAGTCCACCCTGCTGAACATCGTCGCGGGTCTCGAGGAGCCGACGGAGGGCTCCGTGACGGTCCCCGCGGAGGGCGCGGCCCTGATGTTCCAGGACGCCGCGCTGTTCCCGTGGCTCACGGCGCGGCGCAACGTGGAGCTGGCCCTGGAGCTGCGCGGGGTCCCCGCGGCCCGGCGGCGGGGGCAGGCCGGGGAGCTGCTCGAGCTGGTCCGGCTGCCGCACGCCGCGGACAAGCGCCCGCACGAGCTCTCCGGGGGGATGCGCCAGCGCGTGGCCCTGGCCCGGGCCCTGGCCCAGGAGCGGGAGGTCCTGCTCATGGACGAGCCGTTCTCCGCGCTCGACGCCATCACCCGGGACCTGCTGCACGAGGAGCTGCTGCGGGTCTGGCGCACCACCGGCCGGACGATCGTGTTCATCACGCACAACGTCGCCGAGGCCGTGCGGCTGGGCCAGCGGGTGCTGCTGATGTCCTCCCGCCCCGGACAGGTGGTCCAGGAGTGGGACACCCGGCCGTGGAAGGACCCCGAGTCCTACGGCTTCGAGGGCAGCGCGCAGTCGCTCGACGACACCCTCGGCGAGCTGACCCGCACCATCACCGCACGTCTGCGTGAGGAGATCAGCCGCCATGCGAAATGACACCGCCCTGCCCGACGTCCCGGCCGCGCCGCCCGTGGCCCCCGTGCCCCCCGCACCCCGCCGCGGCGGGGATCGGGCGGCCCCCGCGCCGTCCCCCGACCGGCCCGGGGTCCCGACGGGGACCGGTGAGGAGCTCGCCGGGCTCGACGCGCTGCAGACCGAGCGCACCCGCAAGACCTCGGCCGGCGAGGTGCTGCGCACCAAGGTGGCCCCGCCCCTGGTCGCCCTGGTGGCCGGTCTGCTGCTGTGGCAGCTGCTCGTCGCGCTCCTCGGCCCCCGGCCGGACGTCATGCCCGGCCCGCTGGACGTCGCGCGGCAGTTCGGCGCCCTGGCCGGCGACGGCACCGTGCTGGGCGCCCTGGGCACGAGCCTGTGGCGGGGGATCAGCGGCTTCCTGGTGGCGGCGGCGGTCGCCACGCCGCTGGGACTGCTCATCGCCCAGTGGCGCGGGCTGCGCGACGCCGTGGGCCCGATCATCTCCGGGCTGCAGGTGCTGCCCTCGATCGCGTGGGTGCCCGCCGCGATCATCTGGTTCGGCCTCTCCGACGCCACGGTGTACTTCGTGGTGCTCATGGGCGCCATCCCCTCGATCATCAACGGCATGCTCGCGGGCGTGGACCAGATCCCGCCGCAGCTGCGCCGCGCCGGTCACGTGCTCGGCGCCCGGGGATGGACCATGGCCAGCAAGGTCGTGCTCCCCGCGGCCCTGCCCGGATACCTCGCCGGGCTCAAGCAGGGCTGGGCCTTCTCCTGGCGCTCGCTCATGGGCGCCGAGCTCATCGCGATCGGCGGCTCGATCGGCTTCGGCCTCGGCTCCCTGCTGGAGCAGGGCCGGACGGTCTCCAACATGGCGGTGGTGATGGTCGCCGTCCTGTCGATCCTCGCCGTCGGCATCCTCGTGGAGCTGCTGTTCTTCAACCCGGTGGAACGGCGCCTGCTGCGGGGGCGGGGGCTGCTCGGCCACCGGCCGTGAGCCCTCTCACCCAGGCGATTCTGCGAGAACTTCACTACCCTTGGACCCGGTCTACGATGCGCGCGGTGCACGCCGTGCGCGCAATCGAAAGGAACTCAGTGGCTGACACCACCACCCGCCCCCTGCGCGTCGCCGTCGTCGGCGCCGGCCCGGCCGGCATCTACGCCGCGGACATGCTCACCAAGTCCGAGCCCGTGACGAGCGGGGAGCTCGAGGTCAGCATCGACCTGTTCGACCGCTACCCGACCCCGTTCGGCCTCATCCGCTACGGCGTGGCCCCCGACCACCCGCGCATCAAGGGCATCATCACCGCGCTGCGCGCCATCCTGGGCCGCGGTGACATCCGTTTCTTCGGCAACGTGGAGTTCGGCCGGGACCTGACCCTCGCCGACTTCGGCGCCCACTACGACGCCGTGATCTTCGCCACCGGCGCCGTCTACGACGCCCCCCTGAACATCCCCGGCAACGACCTCAAGGGCGTGCACGGGGCCGCCGAGTTCGTGGCGTGGTACGACGGCCACCCCGACTTCCCGCGCACCTGGCCGCTCGAGGCCCGCGAGATCGCGGTCATCGGCAACGGCAACGTGGCCCTGGACGTCGCCCGCGTGCTGTCCAAGCACGCCGACGACATGCTCGTCACCGAGATCCCCGGCAACGTCTACCAGGGGCTCAAGGCGTCCCCGGTCACGGACGTGCACATCTTCGGCCGCCGCGGCCCCGCCCAGGTGAAGTTCACCCCCCTCGAGCTGCGCGAGCTCGCCAAGTCGCGGGACGTCGACATCGTCGTCTACGACGAGGACTTCGACTACGACGAGGGCTCCGAGCGGGCGATCGCCGAGAACAACCAGGTCAAGGTGATGGTCAAGACCCTCGAGAAGTGGCGGGCCGACGACTCCCCGAGGACCGCCTCCCGCCGGCTGCACCTGCACTTCCTGCAGAGCCCCCGCGAGGTGCTCGGCGAGGACGGCCAGGTCACGGGTCTGCGGATGGAGCGGACCCGGCTCAACGGCGACGGCTCCGTGTCCGGGACCGGCGAGCACGTCGACTACTCCGTGCAGGCCGTCTACCACGCGGTGGGCTACCTGGGCTCCCGGCTGCCCGAGCTGCCGTTCGACGACGGCCGCGGCGTGATCCCCAACGTGGAGGGCCGGGTCCTGGCCGAGGACGGCACCGTGCTGCACGGCCTCTACGCGACCGGGTGGATCAAGCGCGGCCCCGTGGGGCTGATCGGCGCCACCAAGTCCGACGCCCTCGAGACGGTCACCCACCTCCTGGAGGACCGCCCGGTGCTGCCCGGTGCCACCCGTCCCGACCCCGAGTCCGTCAACGACGTGCTCGAGGCCCGCGGCGTGGAGTACACCACCTGGGAGGGCTGGCTGGCCCTCGACGAGTACGAGCAGGGCCTCGGGCAGTCCTCCCACGACGCCGAGGGCAACCCGCGCGAGCGCGTCAAGGTGGTCGAGCGCGAGGAGATGGTCAGCGTCTCCCGCGAGGGCGTGACGGAGCCGGTCTCCTCGCCCGTCTGATCCGCGGCGCCCCGCCGCCGTGCCTCCCGTCGAGGGGCCGCGTCCTGCCGGGCGCGGCCCCTCGCGCCGTGCGCCGCCACCCCGGGCGGATCCACCGCGGGGGACCCGGCGCCGCCGGAGCTCGCGGGGGCCTACACGCCCAGCAGCCCGCGAACGTGGTCGTTGAGGAACACCCCGTCCGGGTCCACCGACTCCCGGACGTCGAGGAAGTCCTGGAACCGCGGGTACACCGAGTGCAGGTGCTCCGCCTGCTGCGTGTGCACGGTGCCCCAGTGCGGGCGGCCGCCGTGGGCCACGAAGATCTCCTCGGCCGCGGCGAAGACCTTGGGGTCGTAGCGGCGCCAGTACTGCCGCAGCGCGATCCAGCCGGTCTCCCGGCCGTGGGCGGGGGAGAGCCAGGCGTCCTCGGCCGCGGAGCAGCGCACGTCCACCGGCAGCGAGAAGGAGTAGTCGCGGCGCTCGATGAGCGTCTGCAGCTCCCGGAAGGCCACCACGAGCTCCTCGACGGGCAGCGCGTACTCGGCGGAGACGAACCGGACCCGTCGCGGCACGGTGAACACCCGGAACGAGAGGTCGCTGTACTGCCGCGGGCTGTTGGTGAGGGCGTCGAGGCGGTTGAGTCCCGGGGTGGAGCGCGGCAGGGCGGTGGACAGCTGGTTCAGCCCCGCGGTGAGGGTGTTGCGCAGCAGGGCGTCGTCGAGCCGGCGCACGGTGCGGGCCACGGGGGAGCCGGGCCGCGTGTAGGAGTCCGGGAGCTTGTGCAGGCGGGTCAGGATCCGGGTCTGGGCGGTGGCGGTGCCCGGCGTCCAGAAGAACTCGAAGTGGTCCGCCCCGGCCATCCGGCTCGCCAGGGTGTCCACGAGCTGTCCGAGGGGCTCCTTGAGCTCCGACGCGTGCAGCCGGAACGTCGGCTCGCACGCCAGGGTGACGCTCGCCACGACTCCCACCGCGCCCAGTCCTACGCGCGCGGCCTGGAAGAGAGCGGGGTGCTGCTCGGCGGAGCACTCCACCAGCTCGCCGCCGGCCGTGACCAGGCTCAGGGCCACCACCTGCTGGGAGAGGGAGCCGAAGGCCAGGCCGGTCCCGTGCGTGCCGGTCGACACGGCGCCGGCGACGGTCTGCCAGTCGCTGTCCGGCAGGTTGGTCACGGCCAGCCCGTGGGCGTCCAGCTCCTGGTTCAGGTCGCGGATCGTGGTGCCCCCCAGGACCGTGACCCGCTGGTTCTCCCGGTCCACGGCCGGGACCCCGGAGAGCCCGGAGAGGTCGAGCAGCACGTCGGGGGCCAGGGGCAGCGCCGAGAAGCTGCACCCGGAGCCCACCGCGCGCACGCCCAGCCCGCGGCGCACGGCGGCGGCGACACCGTCCGCGAGCTCCGGGACCGATGTGGGGCGCAGCACGTGCCGGGGGGTGACGGAGTGCGTCCTGCCCCACGTGGCCCACTCTCTCGTCCCGGTCTCACCGGGCAGGGCGTCGGGCAACGAGACCTCGCTCATCGGCGGGACCGTCCTTCCTCGCAGGCAGGTGCACAGTGCCCGCTCATCATGTCATCCCGCAGGGCGCTCCGGCGCCCCGTGGCACCCCGCTCCGGCGCCCGGCCGCGCGTACCATCGGAGGCGGGACCCGCGGCAGCGCGCGGAGCGCCGAGGACCGAGGACGCGCACAGGAGGCAGCACCATGACCGACCACCCGTCCCCGGACCGGGAGCCCGAGGAGCCGCAGGGAAGCACGCTGGGCGAGGAGGCGGTGCGCCGCCGGATCCCCTCGGGCGGCGGGCGGAGCCGCTCGCTCGACGCCGCCGGGGAGGTCGTCGTGGGCGTCGACGGCTCCGAGCAGAGCCTCGGGGCCCTGCGCTGGGCCGCCCGCGAGGCGCGCCGCCGCGGCCGCCCGGTCCGGCTGGTCACCGCGTACAGCCTGCCCGTCTTCTCCGGTTCGGGGTTCGACACCGGCTACGCCACCGTGGACGAGGCCGCCCTCACCCAGGGCGTCGAGGAGCTGCTCAACCACGCGGCGGACCAGGTCCGGGACGCGGGGGTCGAGCTGCGGGCGACCGTCGAGACCGGGGACCCCTCCGGGGCCCTCCTCGAGCTGAGCCGCACCGCGGAGCTGATGGTCCTGGGCTCCCGCGGCCGGGGCGGCCTGCTGGGCCGGCTGCTCGGCACGGTCTCCACGGCCGTGCCCGCGCACTCGAAGTGCCCCACGGGCGTGGTGCCCCTGCCCTGGGCGCAGGAGCACCTGGGCCCGGAGGAGCTCACGAGCCCCCGCCCCCTCGTGGACCGCGTGGTCGTCGGCTCGGACGGCTCCTCCCAGGCCCGGGCCGCGATGCTCTACGCCGCGGAGGAGGCGCGCCTGCTCGGCGTCCCGCTGACGGTGCTGTGCGCGCTGCCGCCGGTGAGCGGGGCGCTCGCGTGGATGCCCACGGCGGTGGACTTCGAGGTGATGTACGAGGACGTCGCGCGGTCGCTGAACGGCGGGGTCGCCTGGCTCGAGAGCTGGTTCCCGGACCTGGAGATCGGCTCGGAGCTCGCGGACGGGGCGCCGGTGCAGGTGCTGGTCGAGCAGACCCGGCGCAACGGCCTGGTGGTGATGGGCACGCGCGGCCGCGGCGGCTTCGCCGGGATGCTCCTGGGCTCCACGTCGCAGGGCGTGCTGCACAACGCGGCCGGGCCCGTGCTGATCGTCCCGGACCGCTACGACGAGCGGATCGAGACCCGCAAGGACTTCGACTCCGACGACGTCCGCCCCTGGGACGTCTGAGCGGGCCGGCTCAGCCCCAGCCCAGTTCGTGCAGGCGCTCGTCGTCGATGCCGAAGTGGTGGGCGATCTCGTGGATGACGGTCACCGTGATCTCCTCCACGAGCTCCTCGCGCTCCGCGCACATGCGCTGCAGCGGGCCCCGGTAGACGAAGATCCGGTCCGGCAGGGACCCGGCGCCCCACCCGCCGTCCCGTGCGGTGAGGGGAACGCCCTCGTAGAGGCCGAGCAGCCCGGGGGAGTGCTCCGGCGGCTCCTCCTCGACCAGGATCACCACGTTGTCCATCGCGCGGAACAGCGGGTCCGGGATCAGGTCGATGGCGTCGTCGACGGCGCCGTCGAACTCCTCGCGGGTCATCTCGATCATCCTCCCATTCCTACCGCACGAGCCCCGGCGGCGGCCGGGTCCCGAGGGGCCGGGCCGGAATTGTGCTGGATCCGCGCGAGCCTCTAAGCTGTACTCGGTTTCTCCCGTGTGACGGTCCTCGGCCGCCGAGGTCGTGGTCGTCGATGCGGGCGTTCTGGCCCCCATCGTCTAGCGGCCTAGGACACCGCCCTTTCACGGCGGCGGCACGGGTTCGAATCCCGTTGGGGGTACGCGATCGGAGGGTCTCCCGCCGATTTGCACAACCGCCGAGGAATGCTGGTAAGATCAGTCCTCGTTGGAAACAGCAAGGCCCTGTAGCGCAGTTGGTTAGCGTGCCGCCCTGTCACGGCGGAGGTCGCGGGTTCAAGTCCCGTCAGGGTCGCTCAGACGGCGTTCATCGATGCGATGCGGCGCCGTCGCGGCATATCCGCCGTGGATGTGCCGGGGCTCTGTAGCTCAGTTGGTAGAGCGTACGACTGAAAATCGTAAGGTCACCGGATCGACGCCGGTCGGAGCCACCGCGGAAGCCGCCGGTCCCCTCGTGGGGCCGGCGGTTTCTTCGTGCCCGGGACGTGCTGCCCGCTGCCAGCGGACACCGAGGTTCGCTCCCTACCCTGGGAGCCGTGACCCGGAATCCCCGTCGACCGAGCCCCCGCGGGGCGGCAGCGGCCGCACTGACCGCTCTGTGCCTGCTGGGGCTCGCGGGCTGCGGCGCCGGTCACCAGTCCTCCGGGCTCGTGCTCGAGCCGTCGGCGGGCGCGAACTCCCCGGCGCCCTCCGGGTCCTCCCCGGAGCCGGGGACCTGCTTCGACGTGGCCAGCGCCTACACCGCGCTGACCCTCGTGCCGCTGTCCGGCGAGAAGCCGGACCCCCACTTCCGCCCGCAGGGGGCGGCAGCTTCCGTGCGGGAGCTCGCCCCGCGGCTGCCCGCCGAGCTGCGCCCCGCGTTCGACGACGCCGTGGCCGCCCTGGATGCCGCGGGCCCGTCCGTGCAGCCCGCCGAGCTGGCCGAGCTGCAGCGGACCCTGGCGCCGGTCGGCGACTGGCTGCGCCGGGCGTGCGCGGAGCCCACCCCCTCGAGATGATCAGCCGCCTGCCTGGACTGGAGGGCAGGTCGCCCGGCCGGGACGGCCCCGACGGGAGGAGCCGAGATGACCGAGCACCGATGCGCGCAGGAACCGGGGCACGGACCGGTCGAGGACCAGCACGAGGACGGCGTGGTCGGCGAACCCGGCGCGGAGCTCGACCGGGACCTGGAGCAGCAGGGAACGGACCCTGAGCGGCCCGGCGGCGAGCAGCCGTGACCGGGCCCCGGTCCCGTCCGGGCCGCCCCGGCGCCGCCCGCCGCGCACCGGGGCCGGCAGGAGGCCTCAGGGGGTCGGACGCCACCACACGGCGCGCTCGGGCCGCAGGGCGCCGTCCTGCACGGCGTCCCGGCGGCTGAGCAGGAGCGGCTCTCCCGCCGGCAGGGGCGCAGGGGCGCCGCCCAGGTTCGCCGCCACGATCACCTGCTCCCCGGAGCCGGTGGTGTTCACGAAGGAGAGCAGGCCCGTCGCGGCGTCGTGGCTCGGGTGCCACGCGAAGGCGCCACGACCGAGCCCGAGCTCCCGGCGCAGCCGCAGCGCCGTGCGGTACAGCGTGTGCGTGGAGTCGGGGACCCCCACCTGCCGGTCCGCCGCGAGCCGCGCGAACTCCTCGGGCTGCGGCAGCCAGGGGTCGGGGCCGAAGCCGTGGCCGGGCTCGCCCGCCGCCCAGGGCAGCGGGACGCGGCAGCCGTCGCGGCCGATCTCCTCGCCTCCGGTCCGGGCGAACGCCGGGTCCTGGCGCAGCTCGGCGGGCAGGCGCGTGTGGTCGGGCAGGCCCAGCTCGTCCCCCTGGTACAGGTAGGCGGAGCCGGGCAGGGCGAGCTCCACCAGCGCGGCGGCGCGGCCGCGGGCGAGGCCCTGCTCGTGGTCCGGCTGCTCGCCGTCCGCGTCGATCCCCTTGGGATAGGCGATGGGGTCCGTGAGGCCGAAGCGGGAGACGTGCCGGACGGTGTCGTGGTTGGACAGCACCCAGGTGGTGGGGGCGCCGACTGCCGCCGCCTCCCGGAGCGAGTCCTCGATGGCCCGGGACAGCCGGGCCCAGTCCCACCCGGCCACCAGGAAGTCGAAGTTGAACGCCTGGTGCATCTCGTCGGAGCGGACGTACATCGCCAGCCGGTGCGCCGGCTCCACCCAGGCCTCGGCCACCATCATCCGGTCGCCCTCGTACTCGGCGAGCACCCGGTGCCAGTCGCGGTAGACCTCGTGCACGCCGTCCTGGTCGAAGTAGGGGCTGCCGGTGCTCAGCGGGGTGTCCGGGGCGTCGTGCTCCCGCGCGTCGTGCTCGCCCTCGACCATGCGCACCCGGTGGTCCCAGTCCGGCAGCCCCTCGGCCTTGACGAGGCCGTGGGCCACGTCCACGCGGAACCCGTCCGCGCCCCGGTCCAGCCAGAAGCGCAGGACGGAGCGGAACTCCTCCCACACCTCCGGGTTCTCCCAGTCGAGGTCCGGCTGGGTGCTGTCGAACAGGTGCAGGTACCACTGCCCGTCCGGCAGCCGGGTCCACGCCTCGCCGCCGAACACGGAGCGCCAGTTGTTCGGCGGCAGCTCGCCGTGCTCGCCCCGGCCGTCCCGGAACAGGTACCGGTCCCGCTCGGGGCTGCCCGGCCCGGCGGCGACGGCCGCCCGGAACCACTCGTGCTCGCTCGAGGTGTGGTTGGGCACGAGGTCCACGATCAGCCGCATGCCCAGCTCCGCCATCCGGGCGCGCATCCGGTCGAAGTCCTCGAGGGTGCCGAAGCGGGGGTCGATGTCCCGGTAGTCGGAGACGTCGTAGCCGGCGTCGTGCTGAGGCGAGACGTAGAACGGGGACAACCACAGGGCGTCCACACCGAGGTCCGCCAGGTAGTCCAGCCGGTCGACGATGCCGGGGATGTCGCCCATGCCGTCACCGTTGCCGTCGTTGAAGGAGCGCGGATAGATCTGGTAGATCACCGCGGAGCGCCACCACGGGCCGTCCTCGGGCGTGGGGGACTGGCGGACCTGCTGCGTCATGGGCTGTTCCTCGGGCTCGTCCTGGGGGTCTGCGGTGCCCTGCGCCGGGGGCCGGCGCGGGGCGTCCCCAACCTAGTCAGTCCGCCGGGGCCGTGTCACGGCCGCCCGGCGCGACGGCCGCCCGTGCGGCGGCCGGGCGCTCCGCCCCGGGCGCCGGGTCCTGCGCGCTCCGGTCCTGCTCGCTCCGGTCGGGCGCTGTCCGGTCGGACGGCCCCTGGCCGGGCGCGCCCGGCTGCCGCCCGGCCACGTTGGCCGGAGCGAGGGCCAGGACGACCAGCGCGGCGGCGATGACCGCCAGCCCGGTCCAGCCGGCGCCGGTCAGCCGTTCGCCGACGACGACGACGGCCAGGACCGCCGCGACCGCCGGCTCGGTCAGGGTGAGCGTGGTCGCCGTGCTCGGGCGCACCCGCGCGAGCCCGAGGCCGAACAGGAAGTACCCGAGGAACATGGGCACGAGCGCCATGTAGGCGGCCACGGCGAAGGACTGCGCCGAGGCCAGCAGGGGCGCCCCCGTGAGGGCGAGCACCGGGAGCAGCAGCGCCCCGCCGGTGCCGAAGACCGCGCCCATGGAGGCCGCGCGACCCACTCCGTGGCCCATCAGCCGGTGGACCACCCACGAGTACAGCGCGTAGGTCGCCCCGGCCACCAGTCCGAGCCCGATGCCGGCGGCGGTGTCCGCGGCCGAGGCCGCCGGCCCTCCGTCCCGCGACACGCACAGCAGGGTGCTGCCGAGGACGCCCAGGAACGCGGCGACCATCCACCACCGGCTCAGGGGGCGTCGCTCGAGGATTCGTTCCAGCACGCCCGAGGCCAGCGGTGCGGAGGCCAGGGAGACCACCGTGCCGATCGCGACGCCGCCCAGGTGCATCGAGCTGTAGAACGCCAGCGGATAGACGGCCACGGCTCCGGCCCCGAGTCCCACCAGCCCGGCGTGCGCGCCCAGCGACCGCCGCGAGCGGCGCAGCGCGGGCAGGGCGATCGCCGCCTGGAGCAGCCCGCCCACCCCCAGGGCGGCGGCCCCGATCGCCAGCGGCCCGGCGCCGGGCGCGAAGGTCGCCGCGGTGCCGGTGGTGCCCCACAGGACCGCGGTGACCAGGATCGCCGCGACGCCGAGGCCGGTGTGGGGTCCGGTGCGGCTCACGGCACGGCCGGCGCGTCGGCGGCCCCCGCGCGGGCGGGGCCGGCACGGCGGAGCCGTGCCGGGTGCTGCGGGGGTGCGGTCATGGAGCGCTCCTGTCGGTCGACAGCCCAATCTACCCAGGGCCGCCGGCGGATGGCGCCGCGCCCTGCACGACGGGCCGGACGAGCACGCCGGTCCCCGGCGGCGACCGGCTGGCGGGCGCCGCTGCCGTCCCCGGCGGGGCGCGTGGTAGAAGAAGGGCATGACCACTCCGGCGTGCACGTTCGCTCCTCCCTGCGGCCCGGTGCGCGGCCGTGTCGACGGCGACGTCGTGCGGGCCACCGGGATCCCCTACGCCACGGCCGACCGGTTCGCCGCGCCCGTCCCGGCGGCCGACCGGGAGGAGCCGTACGACGCCACCCGCCCCGCCCCGGCCTGCCCCCAGGCGCACTCGCCCTTTCTCGCCGGGGTCCTGGGCGACACCCTCGCCGGGCTCCCGCAGGACGAGCGCTGCCAGCGGCTGTCGGTGACCCTGCCGGTGGAGCGGGCAGCGGACGAACGGCTGCCGGTCATGGTCTGGATTCACGGCGGCTCCTACGCCACCGGGGCCGGCGACGCGCCGATCATGGACCCCCGTTCCCTGGTCGCCGAGCAGCGCGTCGTGGTCGTGAGCGTCACCTACCGGCTGGGACTGTTCGGCTATCTCGGCACGGGCCCGGACCGCCCCGCCAATCTCGGCCTGCTCGACCAGCTCGAGGCGCTGCGCTGGGTGCGGCGCAACATCGCGGCCTTCGGCGGCGACCCGGACCGGGTCACCGTGTTCGGCCAGTCCGCCGGCGGCGACGCCGTGGCCCACCTGATGGCCGTCCCGGGAGCGGAGCGGCTGTTCCGCCGCGCCATCCTGCAGAGCCCGCCGCTGGGCCTCGCCCGCGGCCGGGCGGCGATGATCGCGGCCATGGCGGCCGCCGCCGGGGCCGTCACCGCCGGGACGCCCGCCGCGGAGGTCGTGGCGCTGCAGGCCGAGGTCGAGGCCGGCGCGGCTTCCTTCGGCCTCCGGGGCCGGATGCCGTTCGGCACCCAGTACGGGCACCACCCCCTGCCCGACGAGGACGCCGTCGAGGCGGCCTGGGACCGGGTGGCCCCGCACATCGACGTGCTCATCGGCCACACCGCCGAGGAGGCCCGGCTCTACCTGCCCACGCTGCCCGTCCTGCACCGGGCCACCCGTGTGCCGCTCGTCGGCCCGGTGCTGCGCCGGGCCGTCGTGGGGCACGTGAGCGCGGCCGTGCACTTCCGGGCCGTCCGCCGCTTCGCGGCCCGGCACGCCCGTGCCGGCGGCACGGCGCACACCTACGTGCTCCGCTGGGGCGCACCGGGCAGTCCGTACGGCTCCGCCCACACGGTGGACCTCCCGCTGCTGTTCGGCGACGAGGACACGTGGGCCGGCACCGGGCTGCTCGCCGGCGCCCCCTGGCAGGACGTCCAGGCCCACGGCCGGCAGCTCCGGCGGCTGTGGGCCGACTTCGCCCGCGGCGAGGCGCTCGCCGACGCCGGGGAGGTCCCCGGCGTCCTGCGCTACCGGTCGGCCGGCGGCGCACGGCCCCTCGACCGTGCCCTCGGCACCGTCCTCGGCACCGTCCTCGGCACCGTCCTCGGCACCGTCCTCGGCCGCGTGGCCGGCCGCGTCCTCGGCCCCGTGCGCCGGGCTCAGGCGGCGGCGGGCACCTCCCGCGCCCCCGTGCGGGCGCTGCGCCGGGCCGCGTCCAGCACCGCGGCGACGGCCACGGCGTCCCAGGGGTCCACCGGGACCTCGCCGTCGCCGAGGAGCCACCGGGCCACGCCCCGGTAGAAGTCGGCGGGCTCGCCGGGGGCGGTGGGCACGGGCTCGGTCCCGGTGCCGTGGACGAGCAGGCCCGTGCTGCCCGCCCCGGGGTCCAGGAGGTCGAAGGGCCCCGGGCTGTCGGGGTGCCCGGGCACGAGGAAGGCGCCGGCCGAGCCCAGCACCCGGGTCCGCGGACCCGGCGCGCCCACGAGGCTCCCGGCCCACAGGTGGCTGATCGTGCCCGCGGCGTGGTCCAGGGCCAGGAAGACGTCGTCCTCGGTGGGCGTGGTCAGGGCGCGCAGCTCGGCCCGCACCGCGGCCACCGGCCCGAACAGCTGGATCGCCGCGTCCACCAGGTGCGGTCCGAGGTCGAGCAGCAGCCCGCCGCCCCGGCCCACCGCGTTCTCCCGCCACCGGTCCTTGGGCACCGGGCGCCACCGCTCCCAGCGGCGCTCGAACCGGTGCACGTCCCCCAGGCGCCCCTCGGCGAGCACGCGGGCCAGGGTCAGCTGCTCGCTGTCCCAGCGCCGGTTGTGGAAGACCGTCAGCGGGGTCCCGGTCGCCTCGGCCCGACGGACCACGGCCGCCGCGCCCTCGTGGTCCATGGCCAGCGGCTTGTCGACCACCACGGGGATCCCGGCCTCGAGACCGGCCAGGGCGTGCTCCACGTGCAGTCCCGTCGGGGAGGCGACGACCAGCACATCGGGCCGCGAGCGCTCCAGCAGGGCGGGCAGGTCCCGGTGCACCTGCACCCCGGGCCAGTCGCCGCCCGCACGGGCGGCCCGCTCCGGGCTGCCGGTGACGACGTCGGTGACCCGGCCGCCGGCCCGCCGCAGCAGGTCCGCGTGGAAGTCCCGCCCGGCCATGCCGTAGCCGACCAGTCCGGCGGTGAGCTCTCGTCCTGCTGCCTGTGCGGTCATGCCGTCACGATAGCCGCTCGGCGTCCCGCCCCACCCTGGCGCTACGCATCGTCGGTGCCCGCGATCTCGTCGTCGACGAAGCGGGGCGCGGCCGCGACGCCGCCGGCGACGACGAGGACCACCGCGGTGGCCATCAGCAGCAGCAGGGGCGCGGTCCAGCTGCCCGTGGCCTCGTGCAGGGCGCCGACGGCGAAGGGGCCGGCCGCCGCGAGCAGGTAGCCCACCGGCTGGGTGAAGCCGGACAGCTGCGCGGTGACCCGGGGGTCCCGGGAACGGGCCGTGAGCAGGGCCAGGGCGGTGGGGAACGCGAAGCCGCCCACCCCCAGCAGCAGGGCCCAGGCCCAGGGGACGGTGGCGGGCGCCAGGAGCAGACCGGAGTAGCCGGCCACCATGCAGGCGCCCAGGCCCACGATCCACCGCCGCAGGTGCGGCGAGCGGGCCACGAGGGCGGGCATCAGCAGTCCGCCCGGGATGCCCATGGCGGCGATGAGGGCGGCCATCAGTCCCGCCTGGGCCTGGGTCAGGCCGCCGTCGCGGTAGATCTGGGCCACCCAGCCGAACTGGACGTAGGCGTGCATCGACTGGATGCCGAAGTAGACGCACAGCGCCACGGCGGTGCGGGAGCGCAGGATCGAGGGGCGGCGGCCGGCGCGCAGGGCCCGGCCGGGGGTCGTGGCGGGCTCCCGCCGGTCCCGGACGGTGACCAGGACCCAGGGCACCACCGCGGTCAGCGCCACGAGCCCCCACAGGCCCAGGGCCGCCCGCCACCCGTCGGGGCCGCTCGCGGCCAGCGGCCCGGCCGCCAGCAGGGGCAGCGTGGCGCCGACGGCCAGGGCGGTCGTGTAGAGGGAGTTCAGTGCCGGTGTGCGCCGGCCCCCGTGCCGCTTGATGAAGGCCGGCACGAGGATGTTGCCGACGGCCATGCCGGCGAAGCCCAGCACGGACAGGGCCAGGAACACCGGCACGGACCCGGTGGCCGGGCGGGCCAGCAGCCCGACGGCGACCAGGACGAGACCGGCGGTGACGGCGCCGCTGATGCCGGTCCTGCGCGAGAGCGCGGCCGCGCACGCCCCCGCCGCGGCGAACGTGAGCCCGGGCAGGGCGGTGAGCACCCCAGCCATCGTGGGGCTCAGCCCCAGACCCTGCTGCACCTCGGCGAGGACGGGACCCACGGAGGTCGCCCCGGGACGGAGGTTGACCGCCACGAGCAGCACCGCGAGCACGACCAGCCACCCCGGCACGCGGGGCGGGACGGCGGAACGGTCAGGGGGCGGGGTGGAGGGGCGCACCGGCCCGTTCTATCACGGTGTGCGGCGGCACCCGGACGCGGGCCGGACGGAACGGTCCGCTCAGCCCTCGCAGTCGGTGCAGTACCGCGTCTCGCCGGACTGGCGGGCCAGCTGGGAGCGGTGCCGGACCAGGAAGCAGGAGGCGCAGGTGAACTCGTCGACCTGCTCCGGGATGACGGCCACGGTGAGCTCTTCGTGGGAGAGGTCGGCGCCGGGCAGGTCGATGCCCTCGGCGGTGTCGAAGTCCTCGGCGTCGATGACCGCGGTCTGGGTGGTGGCGCTGCGCTGGACCTGGATCGCCTCCAGGGACTCGTTGGCCGGCTCGTCCTCGGGCCGGGTGCGCGGGGCGTCGTAATCGGTGGCCATGATGTGGTGCGTCCTCCTGGAACGGGGTGGTGCTGTGCAGAGGGTGCCCTGCACGGAAGGACCAGAGTGTACCCCTACGACATGGGCAACTGTCGAGTCCCCGCCCGCCCCGGTGGAGTGCGGCGTCTCGAGCGTGATCCTCGTCGCACCGCGCCCGGGCCCGGACCGGCCCCCGGCGGTGCCCGGAGGGCTCAGGAGACGGTCAGCCAGACGGTGTGGTCGGGCGGCAGCTGTCCGCCCGGGACCGGGGCGCTGGCCAGGAGCACCTCGGCGTCCTCGGGCAGCGGGACGCTCGCGTCGGAGAGGTTCACCAGGCACCGGAAGTCAGCCCCTCGTTCGAAGGCCAGGCACCCGGCCGGCGCCCCGGCCCAGGCGAAGCCGGCGGTGCCGAGCCCGGGGTGGGCGCGGCGGATCCGCAGGGCTGCCCGGTACAGCTCGAGGGTCGAGCCCTCCACCCCGTCCTGGGCCTCGACCGACAGCTCCCCGAAGCTCTCCGGCTGGGGGAGCCAGGCGCCGCCGTCGCCGAAGCCGAGGGAGGTGCCGGTGCGGGTCCAGGGCAGGGGGACGCGGGCGCCGTCGCGGCCCTTGAGCGTGTGGCCGGTGCGTTCCCACACGGGGTCCTGCAGGGCCTCGCGGGGGAGGTCGGGGACCTCGGGCAGGCCGAGCTCCTCGCCCTGGTAGAGATAGGGGGAGCCGGGCAGGGCCAGCATCATCAGGGTGGCGGCCCGTGCCCGGTCCAGGCCCCGCTGGGGGTCGAGCACCGGGTGGCGGCCGTCGGCCAGCAGCCATTCGTCGAGGTCCGCGTCGTGCGGCAGCGCCAGGCGCGAGGCGTGGCGGGGGACGTCGTGGTTGGACAGCACCCAGGTGAGGCCGCCGCCGGCGCCGGTGTGACCGGCCATGGCCTGGTCGATCACGGCCCGGAAGCGCTCGGCGCCCCACGGGGACTTCAGCAGGGAGAAGTCGAAGACCTGCCCCAGCTCGGTGGGGCGGGCGTAGAGATAGGTCCGCTCGTTGACCGGGTGCCACGTCTCGGCGACCGCCATCCGCGGCGGGTCGTACTCGTCGAAGACCTGCCGCCACTCCTGGTAGATCGTGTGCACCTCCTCCCGGTCGTAGAGGGGGTCGGTGCCGTCCATCGGGAGCATGCGGTCCAGCGTGGGCTGGTCGCGCAGGGGGTGGGAGAGGTCCTTCGCCAGGGAGTGGGCCACGTCGATGCGGAAGCCGTCCACGCCGCGGTCGGCCCAGAAGCGCAGAGTGTCCTTGAAGTACTGGCGCACCTCGGGGTGGTCCCAGTTCAGGTCCGGCTGCTCCTTGGCGAACAGGTGGCAGTACCACTGGCCGTCCGCCAGTCGCTCCCAGGCGGGCCCGCCGAAGTGCGAGACCCAGTTCGCCGGCGGGCACGCCCCGTCGTCGCCGGTGCCGTCCCGGAAGATGTAGCGGTCCCGGGCCGGGGAGCCCTTCGGGGAGACGAGGGCCTCCTGGAACCAGGGGTGCTGGTCGGAGGTGTGGTTGGGGACGATGTCGACGATGATCCGCACCCCGAGTCCGTGGGCGGCGGCCACGACCCGGTCGAAGTCGTCCAGGGTGCCCAGCCGGGGGTCCACGTCGCGGTAGTCGCTGATGTCGTAGCCGCCGTCGGCCAGCGGGGAGGGGTAGAAGGGGCTGAGCCAGACCGCGTCGACCCCCAGGTCGGCGAGGTACGGCAGCCGGGAGAGCAGCCCGCCCAGGTCGCCGACGCCGTCGCCGTCGGAGTCGGCGAAGGACCGGGGGTAGACCTGGTAGACGACCGCGGTGCGCCACCAGTCCGGATCGACGGCGACAGCGGGGGAGAAGGGGGAAGAGGACACGGGGACTCCGTCCGAGGAAGAGAAGCGAGGGAAGGGCGCACAGGCCGGGGCAGCGTGGGCGGTCACCGGCGGCCCGACGAAGGGACCGCCGGTGACGACCGGGTGGGGCCGGTCAACCCTTGACGGAGCCGGCGAGCATGGCCTTGACGATGTGGCGCTGGAAGAAGAGGAACACCAGGATCATCGGGGCCATGATCAGCAGGGACCCGGCGTTGAGCAGGACCACGTCGGTGGAGTACTGGCCGACGAAGTTCTGCAGGGCGCCGGCCATGGTGCGCTTGCCGGGGTCGTCCATGAGCACGATGGCCAGCAGGAACTGGTTCCACGTGGAGATGAACATCAACAGCCCCAGGGACGCGATCGCGGGCAGGGCCAGGGGCAGGTGGATGGCCCGGAAGGACTGCCAGGCGTTGGCCCCGTCCATGCTCGAGGCCTCGGAGAGCTCGGCGGGTGCGTTGAGGAAGTGGGCGCGCATCCAGAACACGGCGAACGGCAGGTTCAGCGCGATCAGCGGCAGGATCAGCCCCAGCCGGGTGTTGAGCAGGCCCATCTCGCGGATCTGGTAGTACAGCGGGACGATCGTGACCTCGAAGGGCAGAGTCAGGCCCAGCAGCAGCAGCACGAAGAGCACCGGCCCGCCGGGGATGCGCAGCCGGCCCAGGGCGTAGCCGGCCATGGTGGCCAGCAGCACCCCGAGGGGCACCACGCCGAGCACGAGCAGGAAGCTGGAACCGGCCAGGGTGGTGATGTCGGCGACGTTCCAGGCGTCGACGAAGTTGTGCCACTGCGGATCGGCCGGCCAGCTCAGCCCCCGGGGCACGGACCCCTGGGGCTGCAGGGCGGTGGAGAACATGCTCAGCAGCGGGAAGATCGAGAAGGCCATCGCCAGCAGCAGCAGGGCCACCCCGGGGATCTGGGTGCTCTTGGAGGTACGCATGCTCACTTCTCCCGGAACAGTCGTTGGAGGGGCAGGATGACGGCCAGCACGAGGGCGCTGAGGACCAGGGCGAGGGCGGAGGCCAGGCCGATGCGGGACTCGGTGAAACCGAGCTGGTACACCTGCACGCCGGGCACCATGGTGGCGTAGCCGGGCCCGCCCTGGGTGGCCATGAAGACGATGTCGAAGCTGGCCAGAGCGGCGATGATGGTGATGGTCACGCACACCCCGATCTCCTGGCGCAGCCCGGGCAGGGTGATCGCCCGGAAGGTCTGGAAGAACCCGGCGCCGTCCAGCTTGGCGGCCTCGTAGAGCGACGCGTCGATCTTGCCGATGCCGGACATGAGCAGGATCGTGCAGAACCCGAGGTTGATCCAGGTCCCGATCAGACCCACCGCCGGCAGCGCCCAGGTGAAGTCCCCGAACCAGGCGCGGGTCACGGACTCCAGGCCGATGGCGGACAACAGCTGGTTGACCGCCCCGGTGGTGGCGTACATCCAGCTCCAGGCGATCGCGGCCGCGGCGGCCGGAATGACGTAGGGGATGAACAGCAGGGTCTGGGCGAGCCTGCCCAGGCCCTTGCTGCGCAGCTCCCGGATCAGCCCGGCCACCAGCAGCGCCACCGTGACGGGAAGGACGGTGAAGAAGATGATCAGGAAGAACGCGTGCCAGATCGAGGACAGCAGCTGCGGATCGGTGAAGACCCGCACGTAGTTCTCCAGGCCCACGAACGTGGCCACGGTGATGCCGTCCCAGTCGTAGAAGGAGTACTGGACAGAGGCGGCCAGCGGGCGCAGCACGAAGAGCGCGTACATGAGTGCCGCCGGTGCGGCGAACAGCCAGCCGCCCCAGTTCCGCCTCTGCCGCCGACGCCGCGGGCGGGTCGCCCGCTCGGCACGGTCCTGCCGCGCGGTCTCCTCCGCCGGAGCGGGGGTGGGCAGGACCAGGCCCTGCAGGGGACCGGTGGAACCGTCGAGGGAGCTCATCGCCCCAGCTCGCTCTCGTACTGGCGCTGGACCGCGGCCAGCAGGCCCTCCGGATCCGTCGCCCCGTCGACCAGGCGCTGGACCTCGGAGTTCCAGGTCGTGGTCAGCCCGTTGGTGGCGTTCTGCACGAACTGCACCTGCCCGTCGGCCTCCACCAGCTGCGCGAAGGCCGCCTGGATCTGGGCGTTGACCGAGCCCTCCTCCGTGGCCGGGATCTCCCCTTCCCCGGAGGGGGCGAACCCGGCGTCGGCGACGACCTGGCGGGCCTCCTCGGACCGCAGGAAGTCCAGGAACGCGGCGGCGGCATCCTTGTCGTCGGAACCGGCCGGGATGGCGAAGTTCGAGGCCGGGTCCGACATCGTCGCCTGCTCGCTGCCTTCAGGGGCCGGCGACAGGAAGAACCCGACGTTCTCACCCATCTGCTCGTCCAGGGCGGCGGCGTCCCAGTTGCCGGAGAAGTAGAACAGGGCCTCACCGTTGGCGAAGCGTCCCAGAGCCCCGGTGGCGTCGGTGCCGTTGGTGTCTTCGGGGAAGTACCCGGCCTCGGCCCAGTCCTGGATCGTGGTCACGGCCTGGGCGGCTTCGGGAGTGTCGATGGTGGCTTCCGGGGCGTGGAAGACCCACTCGTTGACGGACTCCGCCCCGAGGGCGTTGTTGAGCATCATCTGGGTGGTGAACACGACCTGACCGGTCTGGTTTCCGGCCATGATCGGTGTCGTGCCGGCCTCCTCGGCCTGGGCCAGCAGGTCCTCCAGCTCCTCCATGGTCCGCGGTGGGGTGGTCATGCCCAGCTGCTCGGCCAGGTCCTTGTTGTAGTAGAAGCCGGTGACGGTGAAGCCGTCGGCCATCGTGTACTGGGAGCCCTCACCGCGGACTCCGTCCTCGTCCACCCGGTACTGGGCCAGCTGGCCCGCCGGCAGCTCGTCCCAGTTGTACGCGTCGGCGTAGGCGTCGAGATCGGTCAGCAGCCCGTCGCCGGCCACGTCGGACAGGGCGATCACCCGGGCGATGTCCGGCGGATCGTCCGAGGCCAGCACACGCGGGGCGTTCTGGGCCTGCACATCATCGGGGTCATAACGACCGGTGACGGTCACGTTCGGGTGCTTCTCCTCGAACGCTGCGATCAGTGCCTCGTCCTTGGCCCTGAGCCCGGCCCCGTCGTAGAGAGTCAGCTCGACGGGCTCCTCGCCCAGATCCGTGGAGACCTCCGTGGGGGCTTCCTCGGACGCCGCGGGCGCCGAGCCGGCACCGGGGGGTGCGCAGGCCGCCAGGGCGAACAGGGCGCAGGCGCCCGCTCCCAGCACGCGCAGCCGGGTGCCGGCCGGACGCTCGGGATCCTGGGTGACATGACGGTCGGTCATGGAACTTCCTCCTCCGGAAGGGTTGCCGCGCCCCACCTTTTCGGAAGCGCTTCCGAATATGATCCACGTCATAGCGCCGATCTGTCAACCTTCTGCTAGTGGACTTCGTCGTGTCACAGCCGGACTCCGGTGGGACGGGGGTGCCACCATGAGGACGACATCTCGAAAACGCTTCCTAAAGATCTACACTAGGGCTATGAGCTCCTCGAAGTCCGTCGGCCTGGCCGATGTCGCCCGTGAGGCCGGCGTCTCGCTGGCCACCGCCTCCCGGGCGCTCAACAGCGCCTACGGCGTCGCCGCCGCCACCCGGGAGCGCGTCGCCGAGGTCGCCCGCCGGATGGAGTACGTCGCCTCCCCAGAGGCCTCGCGGCTGGCCACCGGCGCCACCCGCAGCGTCGCCCTGGTCGTCCCCCATCTGGACCGCTGGTACTTCGGGGAGATGGTCAGCGGTCTCGAGGAGGTCCTGCGGGAGGCCGGTCACGACGTGCTGCTGTACCACGTGGGTGACCCCGGCGGCCGCCACACGTTCTTCGAACACCTGCCCGCCCGCCGGAAGGTGGATGCTGTCGTGGTGGTCGCCGTCCCGGTCACCGACCACGAACGGCGCCGCCTGGAGCTGATGGGCGTCACCATCGTCGCCGCCGGTGGTCAGGACGCCACATACCCCTATGTCTCCATCGACGACGCCGCCGCCGTGCGACAGGCCACCGAGCA
The DNA here is from genome assembly GCF_042802875.1 of Kocuria sp. NPDC057446. Taxonomy (NCBI): domain Bacteria; kingdom Bacillati; phylum Actinomycetota; class Actinomycetes; order Micrococcales; family Micrococcaceae; genus Kocuria; species Kocuria sp. NPDC057446. Next base: position 37,556 of record NZ_JBHVDI010000009.1, read on the forward strand.
CCTGCTGCGCCTGGGGCACCGGCGGATCGCCATGATCACCGCCGTCGATCCCGACCGCGCCGACCAGCCGGTCCACCGCGGACGCCCCCGCGGCTTCTACGAGGCCATGGCCCGCGCCGACGTCCCGGTCGACGAGGAGCTGGTCGTCACCACCGCCTGGGGCGGGGTGGAGGCCGCCGAGGCCATGGAGGGGCTGCTCAGCGTCCGGGAGCTCCCCACCGCCGTCCTGGCCCACTCCGACGAGATGGCCCTGGGCGCGATGCGCACCATCCGCCGCGCCGGTCTGCGCGTGCCCGAGGACATCTCCGTCATCGGCATCGACGACCACCCGCTGGCGGAGCTGGTGGACCTCACCACCGTCCGCCAGCCCGTGCGGGACCAGGGGCTGCGCGCCGCGCACCTGCTGCTGGCCCTCCTGCGGGGCGAGGACCCGGACCTGGCGCAGAAGCTGCCCACCCGGGTCGTCGTGCGCAGCACCACCGCCGCCGCCGGCGGCCGCCCAGGGGCCGCGTCGGACAGCGCCCCGGACTAGCTCCGTCTCAGCTGGCGCTCTCCAGGTGCGCGAGGCGCAGCCAGCGGTGCATGAGCCGGCGGAACGCCACGGCGGCGCCGTGGGCGTCCTGCGCGGCCAGCAGCTCCACGGCGTCCGAGAAGTCCTGCGGGCTCTCGTCCGGCTGGAACGGGTCCGCGAGCGAGCCGTAGTGCAGGACCACGAGGGAGTTGGCGGAGAACGCCCCGAGCCACCGGCCCAGGTGCGTGAGGTCCTCGGCGAGGTCCTCCAGGTCCTCCCCGCCGGCGTCCTCCACCACCTGCGCGGCGCGCACGACGCGACGGGTCGCGAGGTCCACCGGCACCGCGCACCGGTGGACGCGGTTGCCGTGGTGGAAGCTCTCGGTGTGGTCCTGGGCGGTGAAGAGCGAGAACCACGCCATGGGCACCGTGAACGCCGACTGGCGGGCGTGGACCGGCACGAAGTGCTCCCGGCTCACGAGCTCGCCCGCGGACCGGACGGCGTCCTCGGGGATGAGCAGGTTGGGCAGGGGCTGGCCGCCCTCCTCCTCGGCGAGCGCCACGAGCCGCAGCGAGCGCCGCAGCCGCTGCGGTGGGTGGTAGACGGGGAAGTCGCCGACCCCCGCCGCGAGCATGTCCCGGCCCCGGGGTGCCGCGGAGAACGGCAGGGTCCACAGCGGCTCCACGGCCGGGGGCAGGGGGTCCTGGCCCGGCTCGGCCAGGCGGGCGAGCTGCTCGGTCAGCTCGTTGACCCCGGCCTCCTCGGGGGGCAGCGCCCGGGGCACCAGCGGCGCGTAGACGGCGTCGAGCTCCTCGGCGGGCACGTACACCCGCAGGGCGAACTGGTGGGGGATCCCGGTGGCCGAGCGGAACGTCCGGCCGACCTGCAGCAGCTGGGCCACGGCCGCTCAGTCGATCTCGACGATCACGGGGGCGTGGTCCGAGGCGCCCTTGCCCTTGCGCTCCTCGCGGTCGATCGACGCGTCGGTGACGCGCCCGGCGAGAGCGGGGGAGTAGAGCTGGAAGTCGATGCGCATGCCCTCCTTCTTCGGGAAGCGCAGCCCCTTGTAGTCCCAGTACGTGTAGACGCCGGGGCCGGGGTGCCGGGGGCGGACCACGTCCTGGTAGCCGGCCTCCTCGAGGAAGGCGCGGAAGGCGGCGCGCTCGGGCGCGCTGACGTGGGTCAGGCCGTTGTCGAGGAAGAACTGCAGGTCCCACACGTCCTCGTCCTGCGGAGCCACGTTCCAGTCGCCCACCAGGGCGACCTGCGCCTGCGGGTCCTCGTCGACCCACCGCCTGGCGTGGTCCTTGAGCACGCGCAGCCACTCCAGCTTGTAGGGCATGTGCGGGTCCTCCAGGCCGCGGCCGTTGGGGACGTAGAGGGACCAGACGCGCACGCCGCCGCACGTGGCGCCGATCGCGCGGGCCTCCTGCACGGGCTCCTCGCCGGGCTTGCCGAAGGCCGGCTGGTCGGGGAAGGTGCGCTCGACGTCCTCGAGGCCCACCCGGGAGGCGATCGCCACGCCGTTCCACTGGCTGAGGCCGAAGTGCGCCACGTCGTAGCCCATGAACTCGAAGAGCTCCCAGGGGAAGTTCTCGTCCTTCGCCTTGGTCTCCTGCATGGCCAGGACGTCCACGTCCGAGCGCTGCAGCCACGCCTCCACGCGGTCGGCGCGGGCGCGGACGGAGTTCACGTTCCAGGTGGCGATCCTCATGGTCCCCACGTTACCGGCTGGCCCGGACGGCCCCGTCACGGGGTCCGCCGCGCCGGGGGACCAGGGGTTTCTCGGCGACCCCTTCCGCCGTGCAATTGCACATGCTAATTTCCTGCTGGCCCGTGCCCCCGGCGGCGCCGCCCCCAGCAGGGAGACCCCCATGAACCTCGCACGGACCGCGCTCGTCGTGTCCACGTCCTTCGCCCTCCTCCTCGGCGGCGTCCCGGCGGCGCTCGCCGCGCCGACCCCGCCGCCGGCCCCGCCCGGGTTCTCGGCCCCGCCCGAGCTGTCGGAGCCGGCGGAGCGCCCCGGCCCCGCCGGCACGCCCGCTCCGAGCCTGCACGGGGGATCCGGCAGCGACGCCGCCCCGGCGCCCGCTCCGGCGGACCCTCCGGCGGCCGAGCGGGTCCCGGCCGCCGGCGACCTGGCCGGGGCGGCGTCGGCCGGTGTCCACCCGACCACGGTCCAGGACGTCACCGAGGCCTTCAAGATCGTCAACGACCACCGCAGCCAGGCGCGGCGGGCCCCGCTGGTCTACAACACCGCGCTGTCCCGCAACGCCCAGCAGTGGGCGGACACCATGGCCGCGGCCCGGAAGGAGTCCCGCAACCCGGACCCCTGGGCGGGTGCCCCCGCCGGCGGGATCCGGATGGACCAGTACTACGGGAAGGGCGTCTTCACCGGCGCCTTCGAGGGCGCCGAGGCGGTCGAGGCGCTCACGCACTACCTGCTGGACTTCTTCCCCCGCAACGGGACCGACCAGTTCGCCCGCGACCTCACCCATCTCGGCATCGGGGTCAGCCACGTGGCCACGTCGGGCCCGCGCGGCCCCGGGTGGGAGACCTACCTGACGATCTACTACTACGCCTACCCGGCGGGGCAGACCGTGCCCGGGACGACCGCGACGCCCGCGCAGGGGTTCGTGCCGCCGGTGACCGCGCCCAGCTACACCGTCCGGGGGGCCATCGGCACCAAGTACCACCGCCTGGGCGGGGCCCCGGCGCTCGGGCAGCCGACCATGAACGAGCGCGGCGGTCTGGTGGACGGCGGCGTCTACCAGCAGTTCCGGACCGGCACCCGCACCACGACCATCTACTGGGCCCCCGGCCACGGGGCGATGGCGGTGAAGAACTACGGCTCCATCGGCGGCCGGTGGGTCGCGGCGGGCCGGGAGCACCACTTCGGCCTGCCCGTCACGGACGAGCACCCGGTCACCGGGGGCGCGTACCAGGTCTTCCGCCGCGACGGGCGCTCGACCATGCTCATGTGGAGCCCCGGCACGGGGACCCGGGCGATCAAGCAGCACGGGGCCATCGGCCGGGCCTGGAAGGCCGCCGGGTCCGAGCGGGGCTGGGGCTTCCCGGTCACCGACGAGTACCGCCACGGCGCCGAGGTCCGCCAGCGCTTCTCGAAGGGCTACACCGTCCACTACGCCGCCGGACGCACCTGGGCCACCCGCTGAGGACTCCCCGACGACGACGGAGCCGCGCCCCCGGACGGGGGGGCGCGGCTCCGTGGTGCTGCCGGTGCTGCCGGTGCTCGGGGCGTCAGTCCCGCCACCAGTCGTCGAGGAGCGTGGCGGGGGTCGTGCGCTTGTGCCGGGTGATGCGCCAGCGGAGCTCGATCTGCTCCGCCACGGCGTCGGCGACCTCGCGGCCCTCGAGGTAGTCGTCGATGTCGTCGTAGGACAGCCCGAGCTCCGCCTCGTCGGTCTGGCCAGGGGTGTCGTCGAGCAGGTCCGCGGTGGGGGCCTTCGACCACAGCCGCTCCTCGGCGCCCAGGGTCTTCGTCAGGAGCCGGTTCTGCCGCTTGTCCAGCCCGAACAGCGGCAGCACGTCCGCGCCGCCGTCGCCGTACTTGGTGAAGAACCCGGTGACGGACTCGGCCCCGTGGTCGGTGCCGATCACGAGCAGGTTCCGCTCCCCGGCGAGCGCGTACTGGGCGATCATCCGCACCCGGGCCTTGATGTTGCCCTTGTTGAAGTCGGAGATCTCCCGGCCGGTGGCCCCCCGGAACTCGCCCTCGAAGCCGTCCACGGCGGGGGCCACGTTGTAGGTCACGGTGCTGGACGGCCGGATGAAGTCCAGGGCCGCCTGGGCGTCGTCCTCGTCGTGCTGGACGTTGTAGGGCAGGCGGACGGCCACGAACTCCGCGTCCGTGCCCTCGGCGCGCAGCCTCTCGACGGCCAGCTGGGCCAGACGGCCGGCCAGCGTGGAGTCGAGGCCCCCGCTGATGCCGAGCACGAAGCCGTTCGTGCCGCTGGCCCGCAGGTAGTCGCAGAGGAAGCCGACGCGCGCCTCGATCTCCTGCTCGGGGTCGATCTCGGGCTTCACGCCCATCTCTTCGATGATTGCTGCCTGCAGTGTCCGCATGCGCCCATGCTAGTGCGGGCCGCTCCCCGGAGGGCAAGGACTCGGCGCGCGGGGCGCGGCGGGGCGGTTGCGTAGGATGCGGGCCAGACCCGGACGCCGCGGACGCCGCGGCCGCCCCCGAGGGCACCGGGCCCCGACCTGACCGAGCGAACCAGGAGCGCAGCATGAGCGAGCAGCACGGGACCGAGCACGGCAGCACCCCCGGGACCACGCCGGGGAACGAGGACGGGTACGAGAACATCCTGGTCGAGACCCGCGGGCGGGTCGGCATCATCACCCTGCACCGGCCGAAGGCGCTCAACGCCCTCGACGCCGCGACCCTGCGCGAGGTCGTCGCGGCCGCGGCGGGGATGGACGCCGATCCCGGGATCGGGGCGATCGTGCTCACGGGCTCGGAGAAGGCCTTCGCCGCGGGCGCCGACATCAAGGAGATGGCCGGGCGCAGCGCCTCCGAGATGTACCTCGCCGACTGGTTCGCGGGCTGGGACGCCTTCACCCGCGTGCGCACGCCCGTGGTCGCGGCGGTCTCGGGCTACGCCCTCGGCGGGGGGTGCGAGCTCGCGATGATGTGCGACCTGCTGATCGCCGCGGACACGGCCCGCTTCGGGCAGCCGGAGATCAACCTCGGGGTGATCCCGGGGATGGGCGGCTCCCAGCGCCTGGCCCGGGCGGTGGGCAAGGCCAAGGCCATGGACATGGTCCTCACCGGCCGGCACGTCGACGCCGCGGAGGCGGAGCGGGCGGGCCTCGTCTCCCGCGTCGTGCCCGCCGCGGACCTGCTGCCGGTGGCCCTGGACGTCGCCGGCACCATCGCGGCGAAGTCCCTCCCCTCGGTCCTCGCGGCCAAGGAGGCGGTGGACACGGCGTTCGAGACCACCCTCGCACAGGGCGTCCACCTCGAGCGCCGGCTCTTCCACGCGCTGTTCGCCACCGAGGACCAGAAGGAGGGCATGGCCGCGTTCGCGGAGAAGCGCGAGCCGCGGTTCACCCACCGCTGAGTCCCCGGACGCGGACCGGCGCCGGGCGGCCGCGGGGACTACCGTGGTGCCATGCCCGAACCGTCGAACGAAGCCTCCGCCTGGCAGGTCCGCGAGTCCGCCCTCGACCCCGTCGCGGGCGGCGCCCTCGAGTCCGTCTTCGCCCTGTCCAACGGGTACGTGGGCGTCCGGGGGACCCTGGACGAGGCGCAGCCCAGCACCTCCCGCGGCACCTTCATGTCCGGGGTCCACGAGTACCACCCGCTGTCCTACCCCGAGGGCGGCTACGGTCACCCCGAGCACGGGCAGGCGGTCGTCGGCGTGGCCGACGGCAGCACCGTGCACCTGCAGGTCGACGGCGTCCCGCTGGACCTGCGGGAGTCGCCGCCGGAGCGGCACGAGCGGGTGCTCGACCTGCGTGCGGGCACCGTCCGCCGGGAGACGGAGTGGACCGTTCCGGGGGGCGCCCGGATGCGGTTGACGTCCACCCGGCTCGTGTCGCTGGTGCACCGCCCGGTGACGGCGGTCGAGTACGTCGTCGAGGCGGTGGACCGCCCCGTGCAGGTGGTGCTCCGGTCCGGTCTCGTGGTCAACGGCACCCCGCCCAAGGTGGAGAACGAGGACCCGCGCGTGGCGGCGGCCCTGGAGAAGCCGTTCCGCCCCGAGCTCCACCACTGCCACGACGCCGGAGGGGTCCTGGTCCACCGCACCGCGCGGAGCCGCATCGGGGTCGCGGCCGCCGTCGAGCACGATGTCGAGCTGCCGGCCGGCGGCGCGGTCAGCACGCAGTGCGACGAGGACCACGTCGTGACCACGGTCGTCGCCGGCGTCGGTGCCGGTGAGACGGTGCGCTTCGTGAAGTACCTGTGCCACTCCTCGGCCGCGGACGACCCCGCCGACGACCTCCGCGGCCAGGTGCTCGCCGCGATGGCCGGGGCGCGGCGGCGCGGCTGGGACGGACTGCTCGCCGACCAGCGCGCCGAGCTGGACGACTACTGGGGCGGCGCCGACGTGGAGATCGACAGCGACCCCGAGCTCCAGCTGGCGGTCCGCTTCGACCTGTTCCAGCTCCTGCAGGCGGCGGCCTGCGTCAGCCGGGCCCCCGTCGGGGCGAAGGGCCTGACCGGCGGCGGGTACAGCGGGCACACCTTCTGGGACGTCGAGGGCTTCGTGCTGCCGGCCCTGTCGCTGCTGCGCCCCCGCGACGCCGCCCGGCTGCTGCGGTGGCGCTCCTCGACCCTGGACCGGGCGCGGGAACGGGCGCGGGTCCTGGACCTGGGCGGCGCGTCCTTCCCGTGGCGCACCATCGACGGGCACGAGACCTCCGCGTACTGGCCGGCCAGCACCGCGGCCATGCACGTCAACGCCGACATCGCACGGGCCTTCCGCTGGTGGGCCGACGCGACCGGCGAGGGCCTCACCGCGGTGGGCGGGGTCGACGTCCTCGTGGAGACGGCGCGGGTGTGGGCGGCCATGGCGCACGAGGACGACGAAGGACGCGTCCACTACCGCGGGATGACCGGCCCGGACGAGTACACCGGCGTGGTGGACGACAACGTGTTCACCAATCTCATGGCCCGGCGCAACCTCCGGGCGGGCGCCGACGCCTGCGAGGAGCACCCCGAGCACGTGGGGCGGCTCTCCGTCACGGCGGACGAGCTCCAGCGGTGGCGGGCCCTGGCGGATGCGATCCACGTCCCCTACGACGCCGAGCGCGGGGTGCACCCCGCCAACGAGGGGTTCACGACCTACCGGGAGTGGGACTTCGAGGCCAAGCGCGACGGCTACCCCGTGGAGGAGCACTTCCACTACGCGAAGATCTACCGCCGCCAGGTCGTCAAGCAGGCGGACCTGGTCCTCGCCCTGTGGTGGTGCGCCGAGGACTTCACGGCCGAGCAGACCGCCCGGGACCTGGACTACTACGAGCGGCGCACCGTGCGCGACTCGTCCCTCTCGGCCTGCGTCCAGGCCGTGGTCTGCGCCCAGGTGGGCCACCTGGACCTGGCCCTCGAGTACCTGCGCGAGGCCGCCCTCGTGGACCTGCGGGACATCCAGCAGGACGCCGAGCAGGGCCTGCACCTGGCCTCCGCCGCCGGGTCGTGGCTGGCCGTGGTCTGCGGGTTCGGGGGCCTCGACACGGCCGGGGGCGAGCTGCGCCTGCATCCCCGGCTCCCCGAGCGCCTGCACCGGATCGCGTTCCGGCTCCGCTGGCGCGGCCGCCGGCTCGGCGTGGAGGTCACCCGCTCGGGCACGGCAGTGCGGCTCCTGGACGGGGCCGCCGGCGAGGTGGCGCTGCGGATCGACGGCGAGCCCCGGACCGTCACGGCCGAGCGCCCCGCCACCGCCCCGCTGCACACGCCCCGTCCGGCCACCGCCGCGCCGCAGCAGCCCCCGGGCCGGGCCCCGCGCGCGCCCCGCACCCCGTGACGGCGTCCGCACCCCTCGAGGTGCTCACCCGCGTCTGGGGCTACGACGCCTTCCGCGGGCAGCAGACCGAGATCGTCGAGGCGGTCGTCCGCGGCGACGACGCCCTCGTGCTCATGCCCACCGGCGGCGGCAAGAGCCTGTGCTACCAGGTCCCCGCCCTCGTCCGCGAGGGCACCGGCGTGGTGATCAGCCCGCTCATCGCGCTCATGCACGACCAGGTGGACGCCCTCGAGCAGGTCGGGGTGCGCGCCGCGTACCTCAACTCCACCCAGACGGCCGAGGAGCGCCGCGACGTCGAGCGCCGGCTCCTGGCCGGCGAGCTCGACCTGCTCTACCTCGCCCCCGAGCGCCTGCCGGTGGCGGCCGATCTGCTCGACCGCGCCCGGATCGCGCTCTTCGCCGTCGACGAGGCGCACTGCGTGGCCCAGTGGGGCCACGACTTCCGCCCCGACTACCTCGGGCTGACGCTCCTGCACGAGCGCTGGCCCGGGGTCCCGCGCATCGCCCTCACCGCCACCGCGACCGCGGAGACGCGCGAGGAGATCGTCCGCAACCTCCGCCTGGACGACGCCCGCGTCTTCGTCTCCAGCTTCGACCGGCCCAACATCCAGTACCGGGTCGGGCCCAAAAAGGACGCCCGCCGGCAGCTGCTGCAGCTCGTCCGGGACGAGCACGACGGCGAGGCCGGCATCGTCTACTGCCTGTCCCGCGCCTCGGTCGAGCGCACGGCCGAGTGGCTGGCCGGCCAGGGCGTCACCGCGCTGCCGTACCACGCCGGCCTGCCCGCCGGGCTGCGCTCGCAGCACCAGACCCGCTTCCTGCGCGAGGACGGCGTCATCATGGTCGCGACCATCGCCTTCGGCATGGGCATCGACAAGCCCGACGTGCGCTTCGTCGCCCACCTGGACCTGCCCAAGAGCGTCGAGGGCTACTACCAGGAGACCGGCCGCGCCGGGCGCGACGGGCTGCCGTCGACGGCGTGGCTGGCCTACGGGCTGCAGGACGTCGTCCAGCAGCGGCGGATGATCGAGGACGGAGAGGGGGACCGGCAGCGCAAGCGCGCGCAGACCCTCCACCTCGACGCGATGCTCGCGCTGTGCGAGACGGTGCAGTGCCGCCGCCAGCAGCTGCTGCGCTACTTCGGCGAGGCGAGCGAGCCGTGCGGCAACTGCGACACCTGCCTGGATCCGCCCGAGGCCTTCGACGGCACGGTGCCGGCGCAGAAGCTCATGTCCACGATCGTGCGGCTGCAGCGGGAGCGGGGCCAGCAGTTCGGCGCCGGGCACCTGGTGGACATCCTGCTCGGCCGGGAGACCGAGCGGGTGGTGCGGATGCGCCACACCGAGCTGACCACGTTCGGCATCGGCACCGAGCTGAGCGACCAGGAGTGGCGGGGGGTGGTGCGCCAGCTGCTCGCCCAGGGCCTGCTCCGGGTGCAGGGCGAGTACGGCGTCCTGGCGCTCACCGAGGCGGCCGGGGAGGTGCTGCGCGGGCGGCAGGAGGTGCGCCTGCGCCGCGAGCCCGAACGGTCGAGGCCCACCCGCACGGCGCGCTCCGCCGCCGCGCGACCGGTCCTCGACCAGCCCCAGCAGGAGCTCTTCGAGCGGCTGCGGGCCTGGCGCTCCGCCGTGGCGAAGGAGCAGGGCGTGCCCGCCTACGTGGTCTTCAACGACGCGACCCTCGCCGCGATCGCCCAGGCCCGGCCGGGCTCGCTGGACGAGCTGCGGGGCATCTCCGGTGTCGGCGACGCCAAGCTCCAGCGCTACGGGGAGGCCGTCCGTCAGGTCGTCGCCGACGCCTGAGCGTCCGCATCTGCGGACGGAACATCCGGTGAGAGTGCGCAGGTGCGGATAGCATGGCGCCATGACCGAGCTCAGGATCGCCGACGCCGCCCGGTTCCTCGGCGTCAGCGACGACACCGTCCGGCGCTGGATCGACCAGGGCACGCTGGGCAGCGCCCGCGGCGCGAGCGGCCAGACCGTGGTGGACGGGCTGGAGCTGGCCCGCCTGCTCAAGGAGCGCTCCGTCCGGCCGGAGGACCCCGCGCGCGTCGCCAGCTCGGCGCGCAACCGGTTCGTGGGGCTGGTCACCGAGGTCGTCTCGGACACCGTGATGTCCCAGGTGGAGCTGCAGTGCGGCCCGCACCGCGTGGTCTCGCTCATGAGCACCGAGGCCGTCCGGGACCTGGGCCTGGAGCCCGGCCGCGTGGCCACGGCCGTCGTCAAGTCGACCAGCGTGGTCGTCGAGATCCCCGGGGCGTGAGGCGGTGGTGCGCGCCAGGACCTCCGTCGTCGTCCTCCTCGCCGCCCTCGGGGTCGGCGCCACCGGGTGCGGGGACGGCGGCGGCGCCCCCGGGACCGTCCTCGACGTCCACGCCGCCGCCTCCCTGCGGGACGCCTTCACCGAGCTCGCCGGGCAGTTCGAGGCGCAGCACCCGGAGGTCGAGGTGTCGCTGAGCTTCGCCGGCTCCTCCACCCTGGTCCAGCAGCTCGCCGAGGGCGCGCCCGGCGACGTCCTGGCCACCGCGGACGAGCGCAGCATGGCCGGGGCCGTGGCCGCCGGCCTCGTCGCCGGGGAGCCGGAGGTCTTCGCGAGCAACGTCCTGACCGTGGTGGTGCCCGCCGGCAACCCGGCCGGCGTCCGGTCCTTCCGGGACCTGGCGGAGCCGGGCGTGCAGGTCGTGGTGTGCGCCCCGCAGGTCCCCTGCGGGGCCGCCGCCGAGCAGGTCGAGGAGGCCTCGGGCGTGCGGCTGAGCCCGGTGAGCGAGGAGGGCGCCGTGACCGACGTGCTGGGGAAGGTGACCTCGGGCCAGGCGGACGCCGGCCTCGTCTACGCCACGGACGCGCGCGCGGCCGGGGACGCGGTCGAGGACCT
>NZ_JBHVDI010000010.1:0-47085 GCF_042802875.1 Kocuria sp. NPDC057446
CTCGTGCGAGCGGGCCCCGTCGTCGTCCCCGGGCGGGGGCGGGTCAGCGCCGGTCGATCCAGTGGGCCGGCGAGTCGTGGATGGGCTCGAGGGCCGTGGCGGCCGCGCCGGTCAGGGCGGGGTGGGCGTCCGCCGCGGAGCGCTCGATCTCGACGGGGCCCACCTCCGCCGTGAGCGCGTGCGCCTCCAGGACCTCGCGCAGCACGGGCTCCAGCTCCGGGGCGATCGGGGCGAAGTACCCGGAGAGCACGACCGTCGACAGGTCCAGGACGTTCATCGAGTTCGCGAGCACCACGCCCAGGGGCCGCCCGATCATCTCCATGACCGCCTCCCGGCTCTGCAGCCGCTCGGCCGTGGCCGCCACGAGGTCCTCGATCCGCACGTCCTCCGGGAGGCCGGTCCGGCCCCGCAGCGCGTGGTAGCTGGCGTAGGCCTCGAGGCAGCCGCGCCGCCCGCACCGGCACAGCTCCCCGCCGGGAGTGACCGTGACGTGGCCCAGCTCCCCCGCCCAGCCGTGCTCACCGCCGTGGATGCGTCCCTCCAGGACCACGGCGCCGCCGATGCCGGTCTGGCCGTGCAGGAAGAGGAAGGACGCGCCGGGCCGGCGCAGGACCTCGGTGCGCGCGGCGAGCATGCTGTCGTTGCCGGCGGTGAGCGCCGCGCCCCGGAACGCCGGGTGCTCCCGGAGCCGCTCGACCAGCGGGACGTCCTGCCAGGCGAGGTTGGGGGCGGAGAGCACGGTGGCGCGGTCCGTGGAGAGCCTGCCGGGGACCGAGATGCAGATCCCGGCCACGGGCACGTCCCGGCGGGGCGCGAGGGCGGTGTCCAGCAGACCGGCCAGCACGGCGGCGACCTCGTCCACGGACGCCCCGGCGAAGGCCCCGAAGCGGGACTCCTCGTGCAGGACGCGGCCGCCGAGATCCGTGACGAGGCACGCCAGGTGGTCGGCGGCGATCTCCAGGCCCACGCCCAGCACGGTCCCCCGGGCCACGGTCAGGGGGACCGTCGGCCGCCCGGACACCCTCGCGGCCGCCTGCCGGCCCTCGACGAGCAGACCCGCCTCGAGCAGCTCCTGCACCAGCTTGGACACGGTGGGCTTCGTGAGCCCGGTGAGCTTGGCGAGCGCGGCGCGCGAGACCGGCGCGTCCGCCCCGGCGACGGCGCGCAGCACGGTGGAGAGGTTGTGCTCCCGCAGGTGGCTCGACTGCACGGACGGCTCTCCTCTGGTGCCGACGGGACCGGGCCCGGTGCGGATCCCGGCCGACCGGACGGCAGAAAATCCGCCGCCGGTCTTCCCCCACGGTAACCCAGCTCCTATAGTAAGTAACGGTAACTAACCAACTGGGAAAGGACCTCCGATGCCCACCGCCTCCCCCGCGACCTCCCTCGCCTCCTCGCTCACCCCGTCCCCCGCGGACAAGTTCTCCTTCGGCCTGTGGACCGTGGGCTGGGCCGCCCGCGACCAGTTCGGCACTGCCTCCCGGCCCGAGCTCGACCCCCTCGAGTCCGTGCGGAGGCTCCAGGAGCTCGGCGCCTGGGGCTTCACCTTCCACGACAACGACCTGATCCCCTTCGACGCCGCCGAGGCCCAGCGCGAGAAGCTGATCGGGCAGCTGAAGCAGACCATCGACGAGACCGGCATGGTCTGCGAGATGGTCACCACGGACACCTTCGCGGAGCCGATCTTCAAGGACGGCGCGTTCACGTCCAACGACCGGCGGGTCCGGCGCTACGGCCTGCGCAAGGTGCTGCGCAACGTGGACCTCGCCGCCGAGCTCGGCGCCACGACCTTCGTGATGTGGGGTGGGCGCGAGGGCACGGAGTACGACTCCTCCAAGGACCTCCACGCCGCCCTGGACCGCTACGCCGAGGGCATCGACACCGTGGCCGGGTACATCAAGTCCCAGGGCTACGACATGCGCATCGGGATCGAGCCGAAGCCCAACGAGCCCCGCGGCAACATCTTCCTGCCCACCATCGGGCACGCGCTGGCGTTCATCGAGCGGCTCGAGAACGGGGACGTCGTGGGCGTGAACCCGGAGACCGGGCACGAGCAGATGGCCACGCTCAACTACACGCACGGCCTCGCCGAGGCGCTGTGGTGCGAGAAGCTGTTCCACATCGACCTCAACGGGCAGAACGGCCCGATGTACGACCAGGACCTGGTGTTCGGCCACGGCAACCTGATCAGCGCCTTCTTCACGGTCGACCTGCTGGAGAACGGGTTCCCGTCCCTGCCGGGGGCCTACCAGGGGGCCCGCCACTTCGACTACAAGCCCTCGCGCACCGAGCACCTCGACGGCGTCTGGGACTCGGCCGCGGCGAACATGCGGATGTACCTGCTGCTGAAGGAGCGGGCCGTGGCCTTCCGCCAGGACCCCGACGTCCAGGAGGCCATGGAACAGTCCGGCGTCCTCGAGCTCGGCGAGCCGACCCTCGCGGAGGGCGAGGACCTGGAGGCCTTCCTCGCCGACCGCAGCGCCTACGAGGAGCTCGACCTGACGGGCCCGTCGGAGCGCAACTACGGCTTCGTGCGCCTGCACCAGCTCGCCGTCGAGCACCTCATGGGCGCCCGGGGCTGAGACACCCGGGGCCGGCACCCACCCCCCCGATCCCGGGTGCCGGCCCCGTTCCGGCCCGGACCGGCGCACGTCCCCCCTGCGCCGGCCCGGGCATCCCCCGGCCTCCTCCCCGCGGTGTCCTCGCGGCCCCGCCCCGATCCTGCACCGAGGTTCTTCATGGCACGCACCACCGTCCTGGGCATCGACTCCTCCACCCAGTCCACCAAGGCGCTCCTCGTCGACGCCGGCACCGGCGAGGTGCTCGCGCAGCGCCGCGCCCCCCACCCGGACGGGACGGAGGTGGACCCCCGGGCCTGGCTCGCCGCGTTCGACGACGCCGCCGGGCCCTTCCTCGAGGAGGCCGCCGCGGTCTCCGTCGGCGGCCAGCAGCACGGGATGGTCGCCCTCGACGAGCACGACGCCGTGGTGCGCGACGCCCTGCTGTGGAACGACACCCGCTCGGCGCCGCAGGCCCGCCGGCTCGTCGAGGAGATGGGCGGTGCGGCCGCCTGCGCCGAGGAGCTCGGCAGCGTGCTGGTCGCGTCCATGACGTCCACCAAGCTGCGCTGGATGGCGGAGCACGAGCCCGAGCACGCCGCCCGCACCCACCGGGTGCTGCTGCCCCACGACTACCTGTCCCACCACCTCGACGCCGACCCGTCGTCCTTCTTCACCGATCGCGGCGACGCCTCCGGGACCGGCTACTTCTCCACGCGCACCGGCGCGTGGGACCACGCCCTCGTGGAGCAGGCGCTCGGCCACGACCTGGAGCTCCCGCGGGTGCCCGCGGCCCCCCAGGAGGTCATGGGCCGCACGGCCGCGGGGGCGGTGCTCGCGGCCGGCACGGGAGACAACATGGCCGCCGCGCTGGGCGTCACGCTCGGCCCCGGGGACGTGTCCCTGTCGATCGGCACCTCCGGGGTCGCGGCCATGGTCTCGGAGACCCGCACCGCGGACCCCAGCGGTCTCGTGACCGGCTTCGCCGACGCCACCGGCCGGTACCTGCCCATGGCCACGACCCTCAACGCCGCACGGATCCTGGAGTTCGGGGCCCGGGTGCTGGGCGTCGACCACGCCGGTCTCGCCGACCTGGCCCTCGCGGGCCGTCCCGGGGCGGGCGGCGTCACCCTGCTCCCGTACCTCGACGGGGAGCGCACGCCCAACCGGCCCGACGCCCGCGCCACCCTGCACGGGATGTCCTCGCGCACCGACCGGGAGGACATCGCCCGGGCCTGTGTGGAGGGCCTGCTCTGCTCCCTCGCCGACGGCGTGGCCGCGCTCGAGCGGGCCACCGGGACCACCGCGGAGCGGATCTTCCTGATCGGCGGCGGCGCGCAGTCCGAGGCGGTGCGCCGGCTCGCCCCGGCCGTGCTGGGACGCCCCGTGCTCGTGCCCGCACCGGCCGAGTACGTGGCCCTCGGCGCCGCCCGGCAGGCCGCCTGGGCCCTCTCCGGGGACGCGGAGCCGCCCGCCTGGGCGCTCGCCGGCGCCCAGCAGTACGAGGCGGAGCCCACGCCCCGGGTCCTGGAGTCCTACCGCACGCTGCGCGACCGGACCGCGGACTGGTCCAGGTCCCCGGCGGGAGCCGATCGTGGGCGCTGAGACCGGCCCGGAGGCCTTCGGCACGCTGCCCGACGGCCGGGAGGTGACCGCCCACGTCCTGGGCGCCCCGGGCGGACCGGTCCTGCGCGTGCTCGACCTCGGCGCCACCGTCCAGTCCCTGCACCTGCCCGACGGATCCGGGGGCACGGTCGACGTGGCCCTGGGCCACCCGGACGCCGCCGGCTACGCCGAGCACGCGGACGCGTTCCTGGGCTCGGTCGTGGGCCGGTACGCCAACCGGATCTCCGGCGCCCGCTTCCGCCTCGACGGCGAGCTCGTGCGGCTGGCGGCCAACGAGGACGGCAACACCCTGCACGGAGGACCCGACGGCTTCCACCGCCGCACCTGGCAGGTCCTGGACGCCGGCCCCGACCGCCTGGTGCTGGAGCTGGTCAGCCCGGACGGGGACCAGGGCTTCCCCGGCCGGCTCAGCCTGCGCGCCGCCTACGCCGTCACCGGGCACACCGTGGCCCTGGACCTGGAGGCCCGCACCGACGCCCCCACCGTGGTCGGGCCCGCGAGCCACGTCTACCTCAACCTCGCCGGGGAGGGGTCCGGGACCGTCGACGACCACCGGCTCGCCGTCGAGGCGGACCGTTACCTTCCCGTGGGCCCGGACGGCCTGCCGCTGGGCGGCCTCGCCGCCGTGACCGGGACACCGTTCGACCTCACGGCACCGGCCCGGATCGGGGACCGGGTGCGGGCGGAGCACCCGCAGACGATCGCCGTGGGCGGCATCGACCACTCCTTCCACCTGCGGGGGACGGGCCTGCGCCGGGCGGCGCGGCTGGAGCACCCGGCGAGCGGGCGATCCGTGGAACTGTGGACCGACCAGCCCGCCCTGCAGGTCTACACGGGCAACTCCCTGGACACCACCGGCAGCTCGGGGCGCCGGTACCGCCAGGGCGACGGCGTGGCCCTCGAACCCCAGCGGCACCCCGACTCCCCCAACCGGCCCGAGCTCACCGACCCGGTGCTGCGCCCGGGGCAGACCTGGCAGTCCCGCACGGAGTGGCGCTTCCGGTACTAGCCGCTCACCCCAGCGCCTCCTCCAGCACGGCCAGCACCTCGGCCGCGCTCCCGGCGTCGAGGAGGGCCCGCCGGCAGGACTCCCCGGCCAGGGCCTCGGAGAGCTCGGCCAGCAGCCCCAGGTGCTCCTCCCCGGAGCGCTCCTCGGGGAGGGAGATCAGGAAGACCAGGTGGACCGGTTCGCCGTCGAGCGCGTTCCACTCCACGCCGTCCCGGCTGCGGGCGAACGCGATCATCGGCCGCTCGGCACCGGCGGACTTGGCGTGCGGCAGGGCCACGCCGTTGCCCACCCCGGTGGACCCCTCCTCCTCCCGGGCCAGGGCCGCCGCCACGGTGCTGTCGGCGTCGTACGCGCGCCCCGTGTGCGCGCCGAGCTCGGCGAGCTGCCGGATGACGCCGTCCCGGTCCGCCCCGTGGACGTCCAGGAGCACGGTCGACTCGCTCAGGTGGTCCAGGACGGCGCCGGAGCGCCCCGGGGAGTCGTCCGCGGCGCGGGAGGTCCTGTCGCTCATGTGCTGTCCCATCGGTGGAGGTGGACGGGCGGCGCGGCCCCACCGCGCTGCCCGCGGCACCGCTGCGCCCTCGTGCGGGCCAACCTACGGGGAGCGCGGGCTGGCGTCCACCGTCCGGGACACGATCCGACCCGGGGAAAAAATTGTTGAACAATCCTGGAGGACAGGGCATCCTGGAGGGACCGACGTGACAAGGAGCACAGCATGCCCCCCTTCGACATCGATCTCAACGCGGACTGCGGGGAGTCGCTCAGCGCCTGGGCCATGGACGGCGACGAGGCCGTCCTGCACGTGGTCACCAGCGCCAACGTGGCCTGCGGCTTCCACGCCGGGGACCCGACGGTCGCCCGCCGGACCTGCACCGTGGCCGCCGAGCAGGGCGTGGCCGTGGGCGCCCAGGTCTCCTACGACGACCTCAAGGGCTTCGGCCGCCGCTTCATCGCCGTGCCCCGGGCGGAGCTGAGCGACCAGCTGGTGTACCAGATCGGCGCCCTCCAGGCCCTGGCCCGCGTCTCCGGCACCGCGGTGCGCTACGTCAAGCCGCACGGCGCCCTGTACAACGCGATCGTCCACCACGAGGAGCACGCGGGAGCCGTCGTGGACGCCGTGCGCGACGTCGACGACACCCTGCCGCTGCTGGTGCTGCCCGGCTCCGAGATCGAGCAGCAGGCCCGGGCGGCCGGGCTGCGCACGGTCCGCGAGGCCTTCGCGGACCGCGGCTACACGCCGCAGGCCACGCTCGTGCCCCGCACCGAGTCCGGCGCCGTCCTGCACGACGCCGAGGAGATCGCCGCCCGCGTGGTGCGGATGGCCGTCGAGGGCGTCGTCGAGGCCGTCGACGGCTCCCTCGTGGCGGTGGACGCCGAGAGCATCTGCGTGCACGGGGACACCCCGGGAGCACTGGCCATCGCCGAGCGCGTGCGCCGCGCCCTCGAGGAGGCCGGCCTGCGGGTCGGCAGCTTCATGTGAGCGGGCGGCCCCCCGCCGAGGCCCGCCGGGTCCGGCCGCTCGGCCCGCGGGCGGCGCTGGTCGAGTGCGCCGACCTGCACGACGCCGTGGCGGTGCACGCCCGGATCGCCGCCGCCGGCCTGCCGGGGCTCGTGGACTGCGTGGCCGGGGCGGAGACCGTGGTGGTGCGCGCGAGCAGCACCGCGGCGCTGCGGGACGTCGTCCGCGCCGCCCGCACCGCCCCCCGCGGCGGCGCCGGTGCCGGCGAGGCCCGCACCGTGAGCATCGACGTCGTCTACGACGGCGAGGACCTCGCGGCCGTCGGCGAGATCACGGGCCTCGGCGCGGACGGGGTGGTGCGGCTCCACTCCGAGCAGGTCTGGACCGCCGCCTTCGCCGGCTTCGCCCCCGGCTTCTTCTACTGCGTGGGCGAGGACGACCTCGACGTCCCGCGCCGGGACACCCCGCGCACCGCCGTCCCCGCCGGGTCGGTGGCCCTGGCCGGCCGGTTCTCCGCCGTCTATCCCCGCGCGTCGCCCGGCGGCTGGCAGCTCATCGGGCGCTCCGCCGCCCGGATGTTCGACCTCGGCCGCGAGGACCCCGCCCTGCTGCGCCCCGGGGACCGGGTGCGCTACCGGCCCGTGCGCGAGCTCGTGGCGGTGGCCCCGGCCGCCGCCGGGACGCCCCCGGTCCGGGGACCCCACCTGGAGGTCGCGTCCGCCGGGCTGCAGACCCTCGTCCAGGACCGCGGTCGCGCGGGCTCCGCCGGAATGGGCGTCTCCCCCTCGGGTGCGCTCGACGCCCCCGCCGCCGGATCCGCCAACCGGCTCGTGGGCAACGCCCCCGGGGCGGCCGTGCTGGAGCACCTGCTCGGCGGGCTCGAGCTGACCGCCCACGGGGAGCACGTCCTGGCGGTCACCGGCGCGCGGGCGGCGCTGACCGTGGAGGGCCCGGCCCCGTGGCGACCGCCGCTGGGCACCCCCTTCGCCCTGCGCGACGGCGAACGGCTGGCCGTCGGCACCGTGACCGCCGGGGCGCGGGTCTACGTGGGCGTCCGCGGCGGGATCGCGGTCCCGCCGGTGCTGGGCAGCCGCTCCGCCGACACGCTCGCGGGACTGGGCCCGGACCCGCTGACCAGCGGCGACGCGCTGCCGGTCGGACCGGACCCGGGCACCGCCGTGCGGCCCGCCGAGCCGGTGCCGGACCCGCCCGCGGTGGCCGGGGTCCGCGTGGTCCCCGGCCCCCGCGACGACTGGTTCTCCTCCGCCGCCGCGGCGTCCTTCTTCGCGCAGGAGTGGGAGCTGACGGCCTCCTCCGACCGCGTGGGCGCCCGGCTGTCCGGCGAGCCGCTGGAGCGGGTGCGCACGGACGAGCTGCCCAGCGAGGGGACCGTGCCCGGCTGCGTCCAGGTCCCGCCCTCCGGACTGCCCGTGGTCCTGCTGCAGGACGCGCCCACCACCGGCGGCTACCCCGTGCTCGGCGTGGTGCACCCGGAGGACCTCGCCGTGCTCGCCCAGCTGCGCCCCGGCGGGCGGCTGCGCTTCGTACGGCTGGCGGCGCCCGAGCTCGGCGCGCCGCTTCCCGAGGACCCCGCCGCCGGGCATTCCACCGACACCGACACCTCCCAGGAGTAGCACCGTGCGCAAGATCCTGATCGCCAACCGCGGGGAGATCGCCGTCCGCGTCGTCCACGCCTGCGCCGAGGCGGGCCTCGCGTCCGTGGCCGTCTACGCGGACCCCGACGCCGACGCCCCCCACGTCCTGCTGGCCGACGAGGCCTACGCCCTGGAGGGCACCTCGGCCGCGGAGACCTACCTGGACGGGGACGAGGTCCTCGCGATCGCGCTGCGATGCGGCGCCGACGCCGTGCACCCGGGCTACGGGTTCCTCTCCGAGAACGCCGGCTTCGCCCGGGCCGTGATGGAGGCCGGCCTCACCTGGATCGGCCCCTCCCCCGAGACGATCCTGCTGCTGGGGGACAAGGTCGCCGCCCGTGAGATCGCCCGGCGCGCCGGCGCCCCGCTCGTGCCGGGCAGCGACGGCCCGGTCGAGTCCCCGGAGGACGCCCGCGCCTTCGCGCAGGAGCACGGCCTGCCCGTCATCGTGAAGGCCGCCCACGGCGGCGGGGGCCGCGGCATGCGCGTGGTCCGGGAGCTCGAGGAGGTCGAGGAGGCCTTCCGCTCGGCCGCCCGCGAGGCGCAGAGCGCCTTCGGCCGCGGCGAGTGCTTCGTGGAGCGCTTCCTGGACCGTCCGCGGCACGTGGAGGCACAGGTCGCGGCGGACGCCCACGGCCACGTCGTCGTCCTCGGGACCCGGGACTGCTCCCTGCAGCGCCGCCACCAGAAGCTCGTCGAGGAGGCCCCGGCGCCCTTCCTCACGGACCCCCAGCGCGAACGGATCGCCGCCGCCGCCGAGGGCATCTTCCGGGAGGCGGGGTACGTGGGGGTGGGCACCGCCGAGTTCCTGGTGGCCCCGGACGGGCTGATCTCCTTCCTGGAGGTCAACACCCGGCTCCAGGTGGAGCACCCGATCACCGAGGAGGTCTACGGCGTGGACCTCGTGCGCACCCAGCTGGCGGTGGCCGCCGGGGAGCCCCTGCCGGTGCTCGAGACCCCGGCCCCGCGCGGGCACGCGTTCGAGTTCCGGATCAACGCCGAGGACCCCGGCCGCGGCTTCCTGCCCTCCGGGGGCACGGTCGAGGCCGTCGACACCCCGACCGGCCCGGGCGTGCGCGTGGATTCGGGAGTGCACCGCGGCACCCGGGTGGCCACGACCTTCGACTCGCTGCTGCTCAAGCTCGTGGTCAGCGCGCCCACCCGGGCGCAGGCCCTCGTGCGGGCCCGCACCGCCCTGCGCGAGCTGCGGGTGCACGGGGTGGCCACCACGATCCCGTTCCACCGCGCCGTGCTGGACGCCCCCGCCTTCACCGGGGACGAGGAGCTCGGTGTGTGGACCACGTGGATCGAGGACGAGTTCGCCGGCCGGCTCGCCCCGGACACCGGCTATGCCCGCGCGGACGAGCCGGGCCGCACCCGCTTCACCGTGGACGTGGACGGGCGGCGGATGAGCGTCGGGATCCCCGACGCCCTTGCCGCGGCCCTGCGCGCCGGCCCCGCGGCGGAGGCCGCCGCCGCGGCCGCGGAGCCGGCCGACGAGGGCGCCGTCACCGCGCCCTTCGCGGGCACGCTCGTCGCGTGGCTGGTGTCCGAGCAGGACGACGTGGAGGCGGGCCAGGACGTCGCCGTGCTGGAGGCCATGAAGACCGAGACCCGGGTGTCCGCGCCGCGGGCCGGGACGGTGCGGGAGCTCGTGGTGGGTCCGGGGGACGCGGTGGCCGCCGACCAGGTGCTCGCCCGCCTCTCCTGACCGGGCTCCGCCCCGGGACGGCCGGGGCGCCCCGGGGCGCTCACTCGGGGAGCAGCTCCTCGAGGGGCGGCGCCTCCTCGATGAGCCCGTGCTGGACGGCGAGGTCCGCGAGCTCCTGCACGGACTGCCGGTTCACCTCGGTGGGGTAGGCGGGCAGGACGAGCTGGTCGATCAGCTCCGCGTCGAGCTGCGTGTAGCTGGGCAGGACGGCGCGGACCTCGTCGGGGTTGTCCTGGGCGAACTGCAGGGACCTCTCGATGGCCGACCGGAACGCCTCGACGGTCTCCGGCTCCTGGGCCAGCACGTCCTCGGTGGTGAAGTACACGGCCACCGTGAGGTTCTCGATCGGGAAGGCGTAGTTGGAGACCGCCGAGCGCGCCCCGTCCTGCATGGCGATGGTCCGGAACGGCTCGATCGAGCCGATGGCGTCCACCTCGCCCCGGTCCAGGGCCGCCGGCATGTCGGGCAGCGGGATCTCGACGAAGTCGACGGCGCCGGGATCCCCGCCCTGCGCCTCGATGGCCGCCCGGATGGTGGTGTCGCTGATGTTGTTCAGGGTGTTCACGCCGACGGTCCGGCCCTCCAGGTCGGCGGCGTCCTGGACGTCGCTGTCCTCGCGCACCAGGACGTCGGCGAAGTCCTCGCCCTGGACGCCGGTCGAGTTGTTGGCGTTGGCGATGATCTGCAGCGGCAGCCCCTGGGCGCGGGCGACGATCAGCGACGTCACGTTGCTGAAGCCGAAGTCCATCTCCCCGCTGACCACGGACGGGACGATGGCCGCCCCGCCCTGGGCCTGGGTGATGTCGAGTTCCAGGCCCTCCTCCTCGAAGAAGCCCTGCTCGATCCCCAGGTAGAGGGGGGCCACGTCGGTGCTCGCGATGACGCCCACGCTGACCGTGGTCAGCTCCCCGTCCTCGCCGGCCCCGCCGCCGGAGTCCCCACCCCCGCACGCGGTCACGGTCAGGACGGCCGCCGTGGCGAGTGCTGCGCCGGTCTTCTGCATCGAAGCCTCCAGGGAGTGGGTCGGACGTCCTGACAGCGTAGAGGACGGGACGGGCCCCCACCAGGGTGCGGCGCACGGCGGGGCGCCGCCGGGATGTCAGGATGGGGACCGATGAACACCGTGGAGAACGAGTTCCTGACGGCGGCCGTGGCGCTGGCCGGGCCCGCCCCGCAGGGCGAGGCCATCCCGTGGGCGGTGGACGTGCTGCGCCAGGGCGTCGTCGCGGGCCGGCTGCCGCCCGGGACGCGGCTCTCCGAGGCCCGGGTCAGCGAGGCGCTGGGGGTCTCCCGCAACACCCTGCGCGAGGCGTTCACGATCCTCGTCGGGGAGAACCTGCTGGTCCGGGTGCCCAACCGCGGCGTGTCGGTGGCCCGGCCCGGCGCGGACGACGTGCGGGAGATCCACCGGGTGCGGCTCGCGCTGGAGACCTCGGCGCTGCGCTGGTCGGAGCCGGCCCCGCAGCCGGGCCTGCACGCCGCCGTGGCGGACGGCCGCGCCGCCCGCCGCCGCGGGGACGCGCCCGGCATGGCCGACGCGAACCAGCGGTTCCACCGCGGCGTGGTGGAGCTGGCCGGCTCGGCGCGCCAGGACGAGCTGATGGCCCGGACGCTCGCGGAGCTGCGGCTCGTGTTCTACTCCATGCGGCAGGACCCGTCCTTCCACGAGCCGTACATCGAGCGCAACGCCCGGATCCTCGAGCTCTTCGAGCAGGGCCGGCGCGAGGAGTCCGCGGTGCAGATGCACGACTACCTGGAGGCCTCGCGGCGGCAGCTGCTCGAGGTCCTGGAGGGTCCCGGGCCGGGCCCGGTCAGGGCACCTGGTACTGCCAGTCGGGCACGTCCGTGACGAGCATGTGCCCGGGGGCGTGCCCGAGGGCGAACGGGACCCCGGACTCGAGCACCGCCGCCTGCGGCGTGACCCCGCAGGCCCAGAACACGGGGACGTGGCCGTCCGGGATCCGCACCGCGTCCCCGTGGTCCGGTGCGGCGAGGTCCCGGATGCCCAGCTCTCCCGGCGCCCCCACGTGCACGGGGGCCCCGTGCACGGCGGGATAGCGGGAGGTGATGCGCACCGCGTCGGCCACCCGGGACGCGGGGACCGGCCGCATGGACACGACCAGCGGCCCGGACAGCCGCCCGGCGGGCGCGCAGGGGACGTTCGTGCGGTACATCGGGACGTTGACGCCCTGCTCGATGTGGGCGACGGGGATCCCGGCCTCCTGCAGGGCCGCCTCGAAGGTGAAGCTGCAGCCGAGGGCGAAGGTCACGAGGTCCTCCTGCCACACGTCCAGCAGATCGGTGCGGGTGCCGACCGCCTCCCCGTCCCGGTAGACGGTGTAGAGCGGGACGTCGGTGCGGACGTCGCCCCCGCCCAGCAGGGGCCCGGTCACCTCGCCGGCCTCGAGCACGCCCAGCACCGGGCACGGCTTGGGGTTGCGCTGGGCGAAGAGCAGGACGTCGAAGGCCCAGTCCTTCGGGACGACGATCAGGTTGGCCTGCGCGAACCCGTCGCACCAGCCCGACGTGGGCGTGACCAGCCCGCTGCGGAACATCGCCCGGGCGGCGCCCGGGGTCAGCGCGGCCCGGCCCTGCCGGGTCCCGGTGTCCGCCGCTCCCACGGCGCTCACGCCCACAGCGCGGCGATGCCGCTGAGGGACTGGTAGCCCAGGAACAGGGTCAGCAGCCACACCGCGGTCCCGATCAGCGCGAGCCACGTGGGATACGCGTAGCCGCCCAGCAGGTCCCGGCGGCGCCACGCCACCCACAGCAGCACGGCGAAGCCCAGCGGCAGGATGAGCCCGTTCACGGCTCCCGCCACGATCAGCAGCGTGGAGGGCGCCTGCCCCAGCAGGGCGAACACGGTGGCCGAGACCAGGATGAACGCGACGGTCATCAGGTTCCGGGTGCGGGGCCTCGTCCGGGACGTGGTGAGGAAGGAGACCGAGGTGTAGGCGGCGCCGATCACCGAGGAGATGGACGCGGCCCACAGGATGACGCCGAACAGGCGCAGGCCGACCTCCCCGGCGGCGGAGCGGAACGCCTGGGCCGCCAGGTTCTCGCCCGTGAGCTGGGCGCCGCCGGCGACCACGCCGAGGATCGCCAGGAACAGCAGGAAGCGCATGACCCCGGTGAGCACGATGCTCACCACCGAGCTGCGCGAGATCTGCTTGACGCTCTCCACGCCGGTGATCCCGGCGTCGACGATGCGGTGAGCACCCGCGTAGGTGATGTACCCGCCCACGGTCCCGCCGATGAGGGTGGTGATGATCAGGAAGTCGACGTTCTCGGGCAGCACCACGTTGCGCATCGCCTCCCCCACCGGGGGGCTCGAGACGAACGCGACGTAGCTGGTGACGAGGAGCATGAGCACGCCGAGGACCACCACGATGCGGTCCAGGGCGACGCCCGCGCGCTTGCTGACGAACACGCCCACCGCGATCAGCGCCGTGAGGATGCCTCCCCACGTGGGGTCCAGCCCCAGCAGCGCGTCCAGGCCGAGTCCGCCGCCGGCGGTGTTGCCGACGTTGAAGACCAGGCCGCCGAGGGCCACGAGCGCGGCGATGAACCAGCCGAGGCCCGGCAGGACGCGGTTGCCGAGCTCGTGCGCCTTGAGCCCGGAGACGCCGATGATCCGCCACACGTTCAGCTGCACCGCGATGTCCACCACGATCGAGACGACGATGGCGAACGCGAAGGCGGCACCGAGCTGCACCGTGAAGTTCGCGGTCTGGGTGATGAACCCGGGGCCGATGGCACTGGTGGCCATCAGGAAGAGGGCGCCCAGCAGGGCGGAGCGGTTCACCACGCGCATCGCCGCGGGGCTGCCGACGGAGCCGCGGCCCTCCGGGGCGGGAGGGACGGGGGCGGAGCTGGACATGCGGTCTCCTCGGGACGGAGTGCCACCTGCGCCGGAGCACGGCGCCGGCCACCCTGGACGTGGCCGCGGTCACTTTCGTGCCAGTGTAGTGATTGTTGAACAATCTGCACAGGGCTTCGTGGTTTTTCCTCCTGGACAGGCGGCGGCCCCCCGGCCAGGCTGGGTCCCGGACCTCCGCCCCTCGACGACCGGGAGCAGCGCATGCACGACGACGGGTCCGCGGGTGCCGTGGACGTCCTGCTCCCGCCGCCGGCGTCCCCGGGGTTCCTCCGGGACTTCCTGGCGTCCCAGGCCGTGCCCGGGTGCGACGACCTCGCGGGCGGCGCCCACCGGCGTCCCGTGGTCGTGGACGGTGCCGCCCGGACCGTGACCGTCGACTGGCACGGTCTCGGCCCGGCCGGTCTCCCCGTGCGCGTGGGCCCCGGACCGGCGCACACCCTGGCGCCCGTGCTGGACCGGGTGCGCCGCTGGCTCGGCGAGGGCACGGAGTCCCCCGCGGCGGACCGCGCCCTGGCCGCCGACCCCGCGCTCGCGGCGGACGTGCGCGCCTGGCCCCTGATCCGGCTGCCCGGCGCCCCGGACGGCTTCGAGACGGCGGTCCTGACCGTGCTCGGGCAGCAGGTCTCCCTCGCCGCGGCCCGCACGTTCGCCGGGCGCCTGGTCCGCCACCACGGCACCCCGGTGGCGGGCGGCGCCACGGCCTTCCCCCCGGCCCACCGGATCGCCGGGACGGACCCCGCCCGGCTGCAGCGGGACATCGGCGTCACCACCCGCCGGGCCGCGACCGTCCACGCGCTCGCGGTGGCGGTCCGCGACGGACTCGTCCTCGACGCCCCGCCGGGCGGCGGCCCGGCCGGGGAGCAGGCCGCGCTGCTGCGCGAGCGTCTGCTCGCCCTGCCCGGCATCGGGCCGTGGACGGCGGGGTCGATCTCGCTGCGCGTCCTGGGCGACCCCGACGTCTTCCTGCCCCAGGACCTGGTCCTGCGCCGCGCGCTCGGGGTGTCCGGGGCGTCGGCCGCGGCCGCCGCGGCCGCCGCGGCCGCCCGCTGGGCCCCCTGGCGCAGCTACGCCGTGATGCGGCTGTGGGCCCGCGCGGCGTTCCCGGACTCGGCCGCGGTCCCCGCCGGCGGGGACCGCGCAGCGCCCGGCGGCCCCTGCCCCGCCGAGGGCCCCGGAGGGTCCGGGGCCCGCTGAGCCCGTCCGGCGGCGCGGGGCGGCCGCCCGGGCCGGCGGCTACGCCGAGCCGGGCACGAGGTCCCGGCTCTCGGCGAAGTGGCAGGCCGCCGGGTGGCCCTGGCCGCGGTCC
Source organism: Kocuria sp. NPDC057446 (assembly GCF_042802875.1). Lineage (NCBI taxonomy): Bacteria > Bacillati > Actinomycetota > Actinomycetes > Micrococcales > Micrococcaceae > Kocuria > Kocuria sp. NPDC057446. The sequence goes on from NZ_JBHVDI010000010.1 coordinate 15,205, forward strand.
ACGAGCTCCGGCTCCTGCTCGGCGCACACGTCCCGCGCCTTCCAGCACCGCGTCCGGAACCGGCACCCGGAGGGCGGGTTCGCGGGACTGGGCAGGTCGCCGCTGAGCATGATCCGCTCACGCCCCCCGCGCAGGGCGGGCTCGTGGACCGGTACCGCGGAGAGCAGGGCCTGCGTGTACGGGTGGGCGGCCCGGTGGTAGATCGCGTCCCGGTCGCCCGTCTCCACCACCTTGCCGAGGTACATCACCGCGACCCGGTCGCTGAGGTGGCGCACCACAGAGAGGTCGTGGGCGATGAAGAGGAAGGACAGGCCGAACTCGTCCTGCAGGTCCTGCAGCAGATTGATGACCTGCGCCTGGACGGAGACGTCCAGGGCCGAGACCGGCTCGTCGCAGATGATCACCTCGGGGCGCAGGGCCAGGGCCCGCGCGATCCCGATGCGCTGCCGCTGGCCCCCGGAGAACTGGTGCGGGTACCGGTTGGCGTAGTCGGGCCGCAGCCCCACCCGCTCCAGCAGCTCCCGGACCGTGGCCGCGCGGTCCTGCCGCGCCACCGCGTTGGGGTGCACGTCCCAGGCCTCGGCCACGATGTCCCCCACCGTCATCCGCGGGTTGAGGGACGAGTAGGGGTCCTGGAAGATGATCTGCACGTTGCGGCGGTACTCCCGCAGCTGCCGCGAGGACATCGCGGCCACGTCCCGGCCCTTGTACAGGACCTGGCCCGCGGTGGGCTGCTGCAGCGCCATGATGAGCTTCGCCACGGTGGACTTGCCGGAGCCGGACTCGCCCACGAGCCCCAAGGTCTCCCCCGGGCCGAGGGTCATGCTCACGCCGTCCACCGCCTGGACCTGGCCCACGGTCCGCCGAAGCAGCACCCCCTGGGTGAGGGGGAAGTGCTTGGTGAGCCCGCGCAGCTCCAGAAGGGGCGCGTCCGCCGTCGTCGTCGGCCGGGTGTCACTCATGCTGGAGCTCCTCGCTGTAGTGGCACGCGGCCGTCCGACCCGGCACGACCTCGCGCAGCACCGGGACGTCCGCGGCGCAGTCCTTGCCCGGCGCCGCCGTCCGCCCGAACCGCGCCATCGGGCAGCGCGGGTGGAACGCGCAGCCGGCGGGGACGGCGGAGAGGTCCGGCGGGGTCCCGGCGATGGGCAGGAGCCGCTCGCCCTGGGACTCGAGGCTGGGCATCGAGGACATCAGCCCCCGGGTGTAGGGGTGCAGGGGCGCCGAGAGCACCTCGTCGACCGTGCCGTTCTCCACGATGCTGCCCGCGTACATCACCGCGACCCGGTCGGCGACCTCGTTGACCACCCCCAGGTCGTGGGTAATGAGGATGACGCCCATCCCGGTCTGCGTGCGGAGCTCCGTGAGCAGATCCATGATCTGGGCCTGGACGGTGACGTCGAGCGCGGTGGTCGGCTCGTCGGCGATCAGGATGTCCGGGTCCAGGGCGATGGCCATCGCGATCATCACGCGCTGGCGCATGCCGCCGGAGAACTGGTGCGGGAAGTCGCCCACGCGCTCCCGGGCCGCGGGGATCCCCACGCGCTCCATGAGCTCGATCGCCCGGGCCTTCGCCTCCTGCCGGGAGGCGCCCCGGTGGGCGCGGAACAGCTCGCCGATCTGGTGGCCCACGGAGAAGACCGGGTTCAGCGCGGAGAGGGCGTCCTGGAAGACCATGGCGATGCCCGGCCCCCGCACCGCCCGCTGGTCCCGGCGGCTCATGCCCAGCAGGTCCTCGCCGTGGAAGCGGATCTCGCCGTGCGTGATGCGGGCGGGCGGGATGTCGAGGATGCCCATGACGGCCTGGGCGCTGACGCTCTTGCCGGAGCCGGACTCCCCGACGATCGCGAGGGTCTCGCCGGCCCGGACGGTGTAGCTGATCCCGTTGACGGCCCGGACGGTGCGCCGGCGGGAGCGGAACTCCACCGCGAGGTCGACGACCTCGAGCACGGGGTCCGCCGCGCCCCCCGGCGGAGCGGGCACGGGGGCGGGGTCCGCCGCGCCCCCCGGCGGAGCGGGCACGGGGGCGGGGGTGGGGACGGAGGAGGGTGTCATCGGCGCAACTTCGGGTCGAGGGCGTCGCGCAGCGCGTCGCCCATGAGGATGAACGAGAGCACGGTCAGGGACAGGAACAGCGACGGGAAGAGGATCAGGTGCGGGGCGTCGCGCAGCCTGTTCTGCGCCGCGTTGATCTGCAGGCCCCAGGAGATCTCCGGCAGCTGCAGACCCACGCCCAGGAAGGTGAGCGTCGCCTCCGAGGCGATGATCGTGCCCACCGCGATGGTGGAGTAGACCAGGACGGGCGCCACGGCGTTGGGCAGGATGTGCTTGGTGAGGATCCGGCCGGTCCGCGCGCCCAGCGCCCGGGCCGCCTGGACGTAGTCGGCCTCCTTGACCCCGATCACGTTGGAGCGGACCAGGCGCATGGCCGTCATCCAGCCGAACGCGATCAGCGCGAGGGAGACCTCGAGCACCCCGCGCTCGGGCAGCACGGAGAGCAGGATGATGGCGCCCAGGATGAGGGGGAGGCCGTAGAAGATGTCGGTGATCCGGGCGAGCAGCGAGTCGAGCCAGCCGCCGTAGTAGCCGGCGAGCGCGCCCACCACCACGCCGATGGCCAGGGTGCCCAGGACGGCGAGGAAGCCGATGGCCAGGGAGATGCGCGCGCCGTGCACCACGTTCGAGTAGTAGTCGCAGCCCTGGACGTCGTAGCCGAACGGCGCCCCGGGCTGCGGGCCCTCCCCCGAGCGGCCGAGGCTGCAGGCCCGCGGGTCCACTGAGGTGAACACCTGCGGGGCGAGGGCCATCACCGCGAACACGACGAAGAGCAGGGCTCCCACCAGGAAGAAGGGGTTGCGGAGCAGGCCCTTCCAGGCGTCCCGCCACAGGCTGACCTGCTCGATGTCCCCGGCGGCCGCCGCCGAGGCGATCTCGTCCGCGCGGTCGTCCACGCGGTCGGAGAAGGTCTCGTGGCGGGCGTCCCGTTCCTCGCGGACGCTCTCCGGACGCGGCTCATTCATAGCGGATCCTCGGGTCGAGGGCGGCGTAGAGGACATCGACCACCAGGTTGAAGAAGATGTAGAAGAAGACGAACAGGGTGACGATCCCGACGACGACGGCGCCCTCCTGCCGCAGCACCGCGTCGTAGACCGCCCGGCCGAGGCCGGGGATGTTGAACACCGACTCGGTGACGATCGCCCCGCCCATGAGGGCGCCGAGGTCGGCGCCGATGAAGGTGACCACCGGGATGAGGCTGTTGCGCAGGGTGTGCTTGCCGACCACCGACACCTCGCTGAGACCCTTGGCGCGCGCCGTGCGCACGTAGTCGCTCTGCAGGTTCTCCGCGAGGCTCGTGCGGGTCAGCCGGGCCACGTAGGCGAGCGAGAGCGCCGCGAGCACGAAGCCGGGCAGGACGTAGCTGTACCAGCCGTCCGAGATGCCGGCGATGGGGAACCAGCCGAGCCGCACGCCGAAGACGTACTGGGCGAGGAAGCCGAGGACGAAGACGGGGATGGACACGACCACCGTGGTCGAGACCAGCACGAGGTTGTCGAAGAAGGACCCGCGCCGCAGGCCTGCCAGCACGCCGGCGAGGATGCCGATGAGGATCTCGAAGGCCACCGCGACGAGGGCCAGCCGGGCCGTCACCGGCAGCCGGTCCAGGATCGTGTCGAGGACGGGACGGCCCGAGAAGTCGGTGCCGAAGTCGCCCTGCACCAGGCCGCCCAGGTACTTGGCGTACTGGATCAGCAGCGGGTCGTCGAGATTGTACTCGGCGCGCAGCTGCGCCTGCACGGCCTCGGACAGCGGACGGTCGCCGGCCAGCGCCCGGATGGGATCGCCGGGAAGCGCGTAGACCATCGCGAAGATGAGCAGGGACGCGCCCAGCAGCACCGGGACGGTCAGCAGCAGACGGCGGAGGACGTACCGCCCCATGGGTCTCCTTGTGTGTTGAGGTGTTGCGTGGACAGGTGGCCCCGGGGCGCCCCGTGCGGGGCGCCCCGGGTCAGGGTCGGATCATTCCGAGGTGACGACGACGTCCTCGACCTCGACGCGGCCGAAGCTGTTGACGTAGACCTCGTCCACCTTCTCCGAGTGGGCGTACTGCACGAGCCCGAAGAACAGCGGCGTGGCCGGCATGTCGGCCACGAGCAGGTCCTCGGCCTCCTGGTAGGCCTGGATCGCCGAGTCGATCGAGTCGGCGGCGTTGCCCTCCTTCAGCTTGGCGTCGAACTCCTCGTTCGAGTAGAACGTCACGTTCGACCCGGCCGGCGGCAGGGCCGCCGTGGAGTAGGTCGGGCCGAGCATGTTCTCCATGACCGGGTAGTCCATGATCCAGCCGGAGCGGAACGGTCCGGTCATGCCCTTCTCGTCCTGCTTGGGCAGGTACTCGGCGAACTGGAGGTCGCCGCGCAGCTGGTACTCGACGCCCAGGTTCTCGCGGAGCTGGTTGCCGACGGCCTGCATCCACTCCTCGTGGCCGGCGCCGGCGTTGAACCACAGGTCCACGGGCTCGGACTTGTCGAAGCCGGCCTCGTCGAGGATCCGCTTGGCCTCCTCGACATCGAGCTCGCACACGTCGCAGGCGTCCTCGCGGTGGCCGTCGATCACGGGCGAGACGAAGGACGCGGCCGGGGTGCGAGCGCCCTGGAAGATCGCGTCGGTGATCGCCTGCCGGTCGATCGCCATGGAGAAGGCCCGCCGGACCTCCGGGTCGGCGAAGCGCTCGTCGTAGGTCGGGAAGCCGAGCGCGGTGATGTCGCCGCGCGGGGTGGTCTTGAACCGTTCGCCGAACTGGTCCTCGGCGGAGCCGATGGCGTCCGGCGGGATCTGGTCGACCACGTCGAGCGAACCGGCCTGGAGGTCGTTGTAGGCGGTGTTGATCTCGGTGTAGACCCGGAACTCCACGCCCGCGGCCTTGGCCGGCTCGTCGCCGCCGAACTCCTCGTAGCGGGTGAGCGTGATGCCCTGTCCCTCCTGGAAGGCCTCGTCCGCCTTGAAAGGGCCGTTGCCGATCGGCTGCTCGCCGAAGCCCTCGGGGTTGTCGAAGAACGCCTCCGGCATCGGGAAGAACGCGGTGTAGCCGACGGTGGTCGGCCACTGCGCGTAGGGCTCGCTCAGGGTGACCTCGAAGGTCTGCTCGTCGACGACGCGCAGACCGGACATCTCCGTGGCGGTGGGGCTCGCACCGTCCTTGCCCTGGAGGGCGTCGTAGCCCTCCACGTTGGAGAAGAAGTACGAGTTGCCCTGCGCGTTCTCGCTGTTGGCCACGTAGTTCCACGAGTCCACGTAGCTCTGGGCGGTCACCGGGGACCCGTCGTGGAAGGTCCAGCCGTCCTTGAGGCTGACCGTCCACGTCGTCTGGTCGTCGGACTCGATCGACTCCGCGACGCCGGTGTAGACGGCCTCGTTGGACTCCCGGTCGTACTCGACCAGACCGGTCCACAGCGCGTCGACGACCTGGCCGCCCTCCGTCTCGCCGGTGTTGCCGGGCAGCAGCGGGTTCTCGGGCTCGCCGATGTACACACTGAAGGTGCCGCCGCCGTCGCCGCCCTCGGCGGAGGTGCCCCCGCCGCCTCCCCCGCCGCACGCGGTGAGCAGCAGGGCTCCGGAGAGCACCACTGACGTGCCCGCGATCCGCTTCGTTCTCATCGTTTCCTCCATGGGTCGATACGGGCCCGCCAGGAGTGCTGGGTTCGCAGTCCGAGGGGGACGGGGCCACGCCGGGGCGAGCACGGGGCTCGCGTCGTGGAGCACGAGGCTCCGGGTCCGACGTGACGGAGATCACCGTCCGCCGCACCCAGAAGAAATCTATGTGGTCCATCCGGGGGGCGGCAGCAGACACGCCAGAAGAAACAGAAACCGCCGGTATCGGTTACCCATCGGCAACAACAACGGCGGGGCCCTGTACCGCCACCGGGCCGGAGGTCGGCTCAGCCGGCGGCGGGCAGCCCCCCGAGCCCCGCCCCGGGAGCGGCAGAGCGCAGTACGGAGCGCACCTCGTCCAGCTCCGTCACGGAGGCCTCGGCGAGGAGGACGAGCGGGACGCCGCGCCGCGCCGCGCAGCGGATCTCGGCGTGCAGGGCGCCCACCGCCCGGTCCAGCGACCAGCGCGCCGATTCGAGGGCGCCGTCGAGGGGTGCGACGTCGAGACCGATGCCCACCTCCTCCCCGGAGGCCACGGCGTCGAGGACCCGGTCGAGCGCCCACTCCGCCGCCTCCACCTCTCCCGCCGCGGCGAAGACCCGCTGGAGGAGCCCGGCGGGGTGCAGACCGAGGTCTTCGTCCTGGCGGTCGGGGGCGGCGTCGTCGGGGTGCTCCGGGAGCAGCGGGACGTGGACGGGGTCGACCGACCGGGACGTCGGCCGGGGGGACAGTGCACTGCTCATCGTCGAACCCTCCTCAGGACCTGCAATCGCACCCCCTCCGCCCGGCGCCCGGCGCGGGCCGAAGGGGTCTGCTCCCATGGAACCAGCGACCCCGGCGGACTTCCAGAGGGGCGCCGGTGAACACGTCACAAACGCGTTGTGACCTGCGACAATGCAAATGCGTCAAGTGGACAGGAGAAGATCCGGCTCCTAGGGTCGGAGGCGGCCCGAGAGGGATTCGGGACCGCCGCCGCACCGGGCCCCCGCCCGGGCGCACCGCCGTCCGCACCGGCCCCTCCCCCGGGGTCGGTGCGGACGTCCCACCTGCCGGCCGCCCGGATCCCCGCGAGCCGCCCCGTCCGCGCGCACCCTCTGCGCACCCCCCGCGCACGGGCCGCACCGGTCCCCGCCGGCAGCGGTCACGATCCCCTGCGCTCCCCCGCCCCCGGAGATCCCATGAGCCGAACGTCCGAAGCCCCCACGACCGGCACCACCCGCTCGACCGCCGCGGCCCCCGCCCGCAGACCCCGCCTCATCGCCGTGGACGCCGCCCGCGGCTTGGCGCTGATCGGCATGATCGCGGTCCACATCCTGCCCGTCCACGACCCCGAGACCTTCGAGCCCACCCTGCAGTGGAGTCTGTTCGGCGGGCGCGCCGCGGCGCTGTTCGCCCTGCTGGCCGGGCTGAGCCTGGCGTTCTCCTCGGGCGGGCGGAACCCGCACCGGGGCCGCGCCCTGACAGCCACCCGCGCCGGACTGGTCGTCCGGGCCCTGCTCATCGCCGCCCTCGGGCTGGCGATCAACCAGGTCATGCCGTCCCCGGCGCCCGCGCTGGGCATCCTCGTCTACTACGGCGCGTTCTTCCTGCTCGCCCTCCCCCTGCTCGGCCTGCGGCGCCGCACGCTGGCCGCCGCCGCGGGCCTCTTCGCGGTCCTGGGCCCCGTGCTCGTGCACGTGCTCGGCCCCGCCCTGCCCCAGCCCGGGACCGTGAACCCCACCCTCGGCAGCGCGCTCGCGGACCCGGGCGCCACCCTGGCCCAGGTGCTGCTGACCGGGACCTACCCGGCCGTGCCCTACCTGACGTACCTGTGCGCCGGTCTGCTCCTCGGCCGGACCGACCTGCACGAGGTCGTGGTGCGGGTCCGGATCGCCGTGCTCGGCGTGATCCTGGCGCTCGGCGCGTGGTTCGTCTACTGGGTGCTGGTCCTGCAGGCCGGCGGCTACGACCAGCTGATGCGGCACACCCCCTGGCTGAGCGAGGACCAGATCGACGAGATCCTCGTCTGGGGGCCGAGCCCGGACCTGCCCACCTCCACCTGGTGGTGGCTGCTCACCCCCGGCCCGCACAGCAACACCCCGGTGACGCTGCTCATGGACCTGGGCACCGGCCTGGCCGTGCTGGGGCTCTTCCTGCTCGTCGCGCGTCCCGACCGGTTGTGGACCGCGCTGGGCGCCATGGGCGCCCGCACGCTGACCCTGTACTCGGCCCACCTGCTCGCCCTGGCCACGACGGTCCACTACGCGGACCGTGCGCTCTGGTTCGCCGTGCACGTGGCCGTGGCCGCCGGCTTCGCCGTGCTCTGGCAGCGGACGCTGGGGCAGGGGCCGCTCGAGCGGGTGGTCGCGGCCGCCGTGCGGGCCACCCGCCGCCTGGTGCTGAGCGGGGCCTCCCGGACGGGGGGAACGCCCCGCGGCTGAGGGGTCCGGCACGCCGGGGCCCGCACCGCGGGCCCCGCACCCCGGGCGGACGCCCCCGACGGCACACTTCTCCGGTGTGGCCCCTGCCACAGCGGGGCTCGGCGGGCTATGCTCCTGGCATGTCACGATTCAGTCCCTTGGAGTGGCCGGTCCTCCGGCAGATCCGTTCGGGCGACCTGCTCGGTCGCGGCCCGGCGGTGACCTCGGAGCGCACCCGATCCACGGCCCCGCGCACGAGCACCGCGGACCGGGTCGTGCAGAGCGTGTGCCCGTACTGCGCGGTCGGCTGCGGTCAGCGCGTGTACGTCAAGGACGAGAAGGTCGTCCAGATCGAGGGCGACCCGGACTCGCCGATCTCCCGCGGCCGCCTGTGCCCCAAGGGCTCGGCGAGCGAGCAGCTGGTCAACGCGCCCGGCCGGCAGACCGAGGTGCTCTACCGTGCGCCCCGGGCCACCGAGTGGCAGCGGCTGGACCTGGACACCGCCGTCGAGATGGTGGCCGACCGCGTCCTCGAGGCCCGCCGCAACGGCTGGCAGGACGCCGACGAGCAGGGCCGTCCGCTGCGCCGCACGATGGGCTTCGCCGCCCTGGGCGGCGCCACGCTGGACAACGAAGAGAACTACCTGATCAAGAAGCTCTTCACCGCCGCGGGAGCGATCCAGATCGAGAACCAGGCCCGTATTTGACACTCCGCGACGGTTCCCGGTCTGGGAGCCTCGTTCGGTCGCGGTGGCGCGACGCAGTCCCTGCAGGACATGGCCAATGCCGACTGCATCGTCATCCAGGGCTCCAACATGGCCGAGTGCCACCCCGTGGGCTACCAGTGGGTGACCGAGGCCAAGGCCCGCGGCGCGCGGGTCATCCACGTCGACCCCCGCTTCACCCGCACCTCGGCCGTCGCTGACAAGCACGTCCCGATCCGGGCCGGCTCGGACATCGTCCTGCTCGGAGCGCTGGTCAACCACGTGCTCACGCACGACCTGTGGTTCGAGGAGTACGTCCGCGCCTACACCAACGCCGCCACGCTGGTGAACGAGGACTTCCGCGACGCCGAGGACCTCGACGGCCTGTTCTCGGGCTTCGACCCCGAGACCGGCCAGTACGACATGTCCACCTGGGCCTACGACGAGAAGGAGGACGGCGCCGGGGACGACGACGGCAAGGTGGACGCGCCCGCGGGCGACCCCGACAACGGGGCCGAGGCCGGAGCCGAGGCCGTGGAGGAGGCCGCCGGTCAGCAGCTGGGCAGCGGCGGCGCCCCGATGGAGCACGCCCGCATGCTGCGCGACGACACGCTGCAGGACCCCCGGACGGTGTTCCAGATCCTCAAGCGGCACTACGCGCGCTACACCCCCGAGATGGTGCAGGAGGTGTGCGGCATCTCCACCGAGGACTTCGCGTACCTCGCCCGCTCCGTCACGGAGAACTCCGGGCGCGAGCGGACCACGTGCTTCGCCTACGCCGTGGGCTGGACCCAGCACAGCCTGGGCGCGCAGTACATCCGCACCGCCTCGATCCTGCAGCTGCTGCTGGGCAACATGGGCCGTCCCGGCGGCGGGATCATGGCCCTGCGCGGGCACGCCAGCATCCAGGGCTCGACCGACATCCCGACGCTGTTCAACCTGCTGCCCGGCTACCTGCCGATGCCGGTGGCCGGCACCCACGACACGTTCGAGGACTACCTGGCCGCGATCGCGTCGAAGAAGCAGAAGGGCTACTGGGCCGAGGCCGACGCCTACACGACGAGTCTGCTCAAGGCCTGGTGGGGGGACGCCGCCACCGCGGACAACGACTGGGCCTACGACTACCTGCCGCGCCTCACCGGGGCCCACGGCACCTTCCAGACGCTGACGAAGATGCTCGACGACGAGGTGGAGGGGTACTTCCTGCTCGGCCAGAACCCCGCGGTGGGGTCCTCCAACGGCCGGATGCAGCGCATGGCCATGTCCCACCTCAAGTGGCTGGTGGTGCGCGACCTCAACCTCATCGAGTCGGCGACCTGGTGGAAGGACGGCCCGGAGATCGCCTCGGGCGAGCTGCGCACCGAGGACATCGAGACCGAGGTGTTCTTCCTGCCCGCCGCCACGCACGTGGAGAAGTCCGGCACCTTCACCCAGACCCAGCGGCTGCTCCAGTGGCGCCACCAGGCGGTGGCGCCGCCGGGCGAGTGCCAGAGCGAGCTGCAGTTCTTCTTCGAGCTGGGCCGGCGGATCCGGGAACGGCTGGCGGACTCCGGCGACGAACGGGACCGCCCGCTGCTCGACCTCACCTGGGACTACCCCGTCGACGAGCACGGCGAGCCCGACCCCGAGGCGGTGCTCGCCGAGATCAACGGCCGCCACCTCACCGGACCGGACGCCGGGAAGCCGCTGTCCTCGTACACCGAGATGCGCGCGGACGGCTCGACCTCCGGCGGCTGCTGGATCTACACCGGCGTCTACGCCGACGGCGTCAACCGCGCCGCCCTGCGCCGGCCGGGTCAGGATCAGGCCCCCGCGGCCCTGGAGTGGGGCTGGGCGTGGCCGGCCAACCGCCGCCTGCTCTACAACCGCGCCTCGGCCGACCCCGAGGGCAGGCCCTGGAGCGAGCGCAAGAAGCTCGTGTGGTGGGACGAGGAGCAGGACCAGTGGGTCGGGGACGACGTGCCCGACTTCCCGCTCCGCCTCGCCCCGGGCACCCGTCCCGACCCCGACACCGGCGGCGCGGCCGCCCTCGCCGGCGACGACCCGTTCATCATGCAGGCCGACGGCAAGGGATGGCTGTACGCGCCCAAGGGCGTGCTGGACGGACCGCTGCCCACCCACTACGAGCCGCAGGAGTCGCCGGTCGCCAACGCCCTGTACAGCCAGCAGCGCAACCCCTCCCGGGTGCTGTTCGCCCGCCGGGACAATCTCACCGCCCCGAGCGCCGGGGAGCCGGGGGCGGACGTGTACCCCTACGTGTTCACCACCTACCGGCTCACCGAGCACCACACCGCCGGTGGCATGAGCCGCTGGCTGCCCTACCTCTCGGAGCTGCAGCCGGAGATGTTCTGCGAGGTCTCCCCCGAGCTCGCCGCCGAGTGCGGGCTGGAGCCCTACGGCTGGGCCACGATCGTCTCCCCCCGGGCGGCGATCGAGGCGCGGGTGCTGGTCACCGAGCGGATGACCCCGCTGACGGTGCGCGGGCACACCGTGCACCAGATCGGCCTCCCGTACCACTGGGGGGTGGGTGACGACGCCGTGGTCAGCGGCGACTCCGCCAACGACCTGCTGGGCCTCACGCTCGAGCCCAACGTGCAGATCCAGGACTCCAAGGTGGGCTCGTGCCACATCCGCCCGGGCCGCCGGCCGCGGGGCGCCGAGCTGCTCGACCTGGTCGCGGAGTACCAGGAGCGCGCCGGCGCCACGGTGGAGACCGGCAACACCCGGATCGACGTCCCCGGCGACGTCCCGGCCCCCGGCCGGAGCGGCGACCGGAGCCCGGACCCGGCCGCCGGCGAGACCACCGACCCGACCACCGACCCGACGAGGGAGCACTGATGGGCCAGCTGGCCGGACCGACCGATCCCACGGCAGACGCGCACTGGGAGCACCGGCACGAGCGGAAGGGCTTCTTCACGGACACCTCGATCTGCATCGGATGCAAGGCCTGCGAGGTGGCGTGCAAGGAGTGGAACCAGAACCCGCAGGACGGGGAGCTCGAGCTGCTCGAGTCCTCCTACGACAACACCGGCTCGCTGGGCGCCAGCACCTGGCGGCACGTGGCGTTCGTGGAGCAGGACAGCGAGCGCATCGAGGAGGCCCGCGAGTCCGGGCGCAAGCTCGTGAGCCTGGGCATGCCGCGCGTGGGCCCGCCCGAGGCGCGCCCGCAGCCCGCGGGGGACACCACCCCGCCGGACACCCCGGAGTTCCGCTGGCTGATGTCCTCCGACGTCTGCAAGCACTGCACGCACGCCGGGTGCCTCGACGTGTGCCCCACCGGGGCGCTGTTCCGCACCGAGCACGGCACCGTGGTGGTCCAGGACGACGTGTGCAACGGGTGCGGGACCTGCGTGGCCGGCTGCCCGTTCGGCGTGATCGAGCGGCGCACCGACGGCACGGCCGCACCCCGCACGGAGCGGGACGGGCAACCGGGCAAGCCCGAGGTGAAGAACGTGGGCGTCGCCCAGAAGTGCACCCTGTGCTACGACCGCATGGTGGACGACCAGACGCCGGCGTGCGCGCAGACCTGCCCGACGACCTCCATCAAGTACGGCGAGCACGACGACATGGTCGAGACGGCCCGGCACCGGGTCGCCGAGCTGCACGCCCAGGGCCGCACCGAGGCCCGGCTCTACGGCGCCAACGAGCTGGACGGCGTCGGCGGCACCGGCTCGGTGTTCCTGCTGCTCGACGAGCCGGAGGTCTACGGGCTTCCCCCGGACCCCCGTGTGCCCACCGCGGACCTGCCCCGGATGTACCAGCGGGCCGGCCTGGCCGCGGCGGGCATGCTCGCCGCCGCCGCCCTGGCCTTCGCGGGAGGCCGCTCGTGAGCCTGTCCGAGTTCGACAGCTACCGTCCGCCCGAGCCGCCGCGCCGCCCGCGGCGGGACGGTGCGCGCCGGCGGGGCGCCGGCCGGGCCGGGGGCGGCGACGGCTCCCGGGAGATGCCGATGGTCCCGGAGCCGGAGTTCGGCTCCTACTACGGGCGCCCGGTGGTCAAGCCGGCGCCCTGGGGCCACGAGGTCGCCGCGTACCTGTTCCTCGGCGGCGTGGCCGGCGGCTCGGCGCTGCTGGCCCTCGGCGGTCAGCTGACCGGCCGGGACGAGCTGCGGCGCAACGCACGCCTGGGCTCGGTGACCGCACTCGGCCTGGGCGGCGCGGCCCTCGTCGCGGACCTCGGCCGCCCCGAGCGGTTCCTGCACATGCTGCGCACGTTCAAGCCGACCTCGCCGATGAGCATGGGCACGTGGATCCTCAGCGCGTTCGGGGCCGGCATGGGGACCGCGGTCGCCTCCGAGGTCGACCGGATGACCGGGTCCCGCCTGCCGCTGGGCCCGCTGCGCCCGGTGCTGCGCGCCGTGGAGGGACCGGCCGGCGTGGAGGCCGCCGTCTTCGCCGGCCCGCTCGCCGCCTACACCGCGGCCCTGCTCTCCGACACGGCGACGCCCACCTGGAACGCGGCCCGCGAGGACCTGGCGTTCGTCTTCGTGAGCTCGGCGAGCCTCGCCTCGGGCGGTCTGGCGATGGTCACCACGTCCGTGGACGAGGCCGGCCCCGCGCGGCGGCTGGCGGTGCTGGGTGTGGCGGGCGAGCTGGTCGCCACGAAGCTCATGGAGCGCCGCATGGACCCGGTCGCGGCCGAGCCGCTGCACCACGGCCAGGCCGGGACGATGCTCGCGTGGAGCGAGCGGCTGGCGGTCGCCGGCGGTCTCGGCACGCTGCTGGGCGGGCGGCACCGGGCCGTCGCCGCGCTCTCGGGGCTGGCGCTGCTGGCCTCCTCGGCGCTGACCCGGTTCGGCGTGATGGAGGCCGGCATGCACTCCGCCGTGGACCCGCGCTACACGATCGAGCCGCAGAAGGCGCGGCTGGCCGCGCGGCAGGCCGCCGGGGTCACCGACGACTCGATCACCACCGTCGGCTGAGCGCCCGGCGCCGTCCCCGGGCGGGGCTCAGCGCACCTCGATCCCGGACCCCGCGACCGTGTGGCCGACCACGGGGTGTCCGGGCACCTCGCCGACGACCAGCAGGCCGCCCGAGGTCTGCGCGTCGGCCAGCAGCAGCAGGTCGTCCTCGGTGACGCCGCTCGCGGCCCGCAGGTGCGGGCGCACCCAGTCGAGGTTGCGGCGGGTCCCGCCGGAGACGTAGCCGTCGCGCAGCGCCTGCGCCGCGCCCTCGACGAGGGGCACGGCGCCGCGGTCGAGCACCGCGCCGACCCCGGAGGCACGGCACAGCTTGTGCAGGTGCCCGAGCAGCCCGAAGCCGGTGACGTCGGTGGCCGCCCGGGCCCCGGCCGCCAGCGCCGCATCGGCCGCGTCCCGGTTGAGCCGGGTCATCGTGGCGATCGCCTCCTCGAACACCTCGCCGGTCGCCTTGTGCCGGTTGTTGAGCAGCCCCACGCCGATCGGCTTGGTGAGGGTGAGGGGCAGCCCCGGGGCGGCGGCGTCGTTGCGCAGCAGCCGGTGCGGGTCGGCCACACCGGTGACGGCCATGCCGTACTTGGGCTCCGGGTCGTCGATGGAGTGCCCGCCGATCACCGGGCACCCCGCCTCGGACGCGACCGCCAGACCGCCGCGGAGCACCTCCGTCAGCAGCTCCATCGGCAGCTTCTCCCGCGGCCACCCGACCAGGTTGATCGCCATGACCGGGCGCCCGCCCATGGCGTAGACGTCCGAGAGCGCGTTCGCGGCGGCGATCCGGCCCCAGTCGTAGGCGTCGTCGACGACCGGGGTGAAGAAGTCGGCGGTGGAGAGCACCGCGAGGTCATCGCCCACCAGGACGGCCGCGGCGTCGTCGCCGTCGTCGAGACCGACCAGCACCCCGGCCCCCGGCCGACCCGTGAGGCCCCGGACAGCGTCCTCGAGCTCGCCGGGAGGGATCTTGCACGCGCACCCGCCGCCGTGGGCGAAGCCGGTCAGCCGGACCGCCCCGGTCGCGGGCGGGGGCGGGGCGGACGTCTCGGTCTGTTCCATGCCGTCAGCCTACTGGCCACGGCGGTGCTAGGTTAGGTGGCGGAGGCGTCCGGGTCCTGGTGGGCCCCCCGGTCTTCAAAACCGGTGAGGCCGAGCACCTCGGCCTGGCGGGTTCGATTCCCGTCCGCCTCCGCCAACCTCTGCGCTGCCCACCCGCGCACCGCCCACCCGCACCGCGTGCCGCCCGACGAGGAGGTCCTGTGGCCCTGGACGACCCGCGCCGGCTGATCCCGCGCACCGATCAGCTGCTGGCCCTGCCGCCCGTCCGCCGGGCCCGCGAGCGGTTGAGCGAGGACGTCGTCCGCGACCTGGTCCGCGAGACCCAGGACCGGGCCCGGCGGGGTGAGATCGCCCCGGACGAGGTCGAGCCGGCGGTGCTCGCCGCGCTCGGGGCCCGCTCCGCCTCGAGCCTCACGCCGGTGCTCAACGCCACCGGCGTGGTGGTGCACACCAACCTCGGCCGCGCCCCGCTGTCCGCGGCCGCCCTCGACGCCCTGGTCACGGCCGGCGGGTACGTCGACGTGGAGCTCGACCTGGTGAGCGGCACCCGCTCCCGCCGCGGCGCGGCGGCCCGGGCGGCCCTGCTCGCGGCCTGCCCGCCCGCCGAGGAGGCGCTGGTCGTCAACAACGGCGCGGCCGCCCTGGTGCTGGCCACGACGGCCCTGGCCGCCGGCCGCGAGGTGGTGATCAGCCGCGGCGAGCTCGTCGAGATCGGGGCCGGCTTCCGGCTGCCGGAGCTGATCGAGTCGACCGGCGCCCGGCTGCGCGAGGTGGGCACGACCAACCGGACCCACCTGCGCGACTACGCCGAGGCGATCGGCCCGGAGACCGGCTGCCTGCTCAAGGTGCACCCGAGCAACTTCCGGCTGGAGGGGTTCACCTCGGGCGTCGGGGTGGACGATGTGCGGCCGCTGGCCCGGGCCCACGGCCTGCCCCTGGTGGCCGACCTCGGCAGCGGGCTCCTGACCCCCGACCCGCGGCTGCCGTCCGAGCCCGACGCCGCCACCGCCCTGGAGGGCGGCGCCGACATCGTCATCGCCAGCGGCGACAAGCTGCTCGGCGGTCCGCAGGCCGGTCTGGTGCTCGGCGGCGCCGACGTCGTCGCCCGGCTGGCCGCCCACCCCCTCGCCCGGGCCGTCCGCGCGGACAAGCTCGCCCTCGCCGCGCTGGAGGCCACGCTCACCGGCGGGCCCGCCCCGGTCGTGCGCGCGCTGCACGCGGATCCGCAGCGGCTCCGCGACCGGGCCGAGCGGCTCGGCGCGGCCGCCGGCGCGCCGGTGGTCGCCCACGACGGCCGCGTCGGCGGCGGCGGCGCGCCGGGCGTGCCCCTGCCGGGCTGGGCCGTCCGGCTGCCCGAGGCGGCGGCCCCGCTGCTGCGCACCGGCCGCCCCGCCGTGCTCCCGCGGGTGCACGACGGCGCGTGCCTGCTGGACCTGCGCTGCGTGCCCGAGTCCGACGACGAGCGCCTGCTCACCGCGGTGCAGGCGGCCCTGAGCGCCCTCGCCGGGGCGGACGGCGGCCCGGGAGGGGCCCGGTGAGCGTGCACGTCGTCGCCACGGCCGGGCACGTCGACCACGGCAAGAGCACCCTGGTGCGCGCCCTCACCGGCATGGAGCCCGACCGGTGGGAGGAGGAGCGCCGCCGCGGGCTGACCATCGACCTGGGCTACGCCTGGACCACGCTGCCGTCCGGGCGGGACGTGGCCTTCGTGGACGTCCCGGGCCACGAGCGCTTCCTCGGCAACATGCTCGCCGGCCTGGGCCCGGCGCCCGTCGTGTGCTTCGTCGTCGCGGTCGACGAGGGCTGGCAGGCCCAGTCGAGCGACCACCGCGACGCCGTCGCGGCCCTCGGCATCGAGCACGGCGTGGTGGTGCTGACCCGGGCCGACCGGGCCCCTGGACGCACCGGCGAGGTGCTCGCCCAGGTCCGCGCGGAGCTGGCCGCGACCGGTCTGCGCGACGCGCCCGCCGTCGCCGTCTCGGCTCTCGAGGGCACGGGCCTGACCGAGCTGCGCGCCGTCCTCGACGACGTCCTGGCGCGGGCGCCCGAACCGGCCGCGGGACGGCTGCGGCTGTGGGTGGACCGGTCGTTCACGATCACCGGGTCCGGCACCGTGGTGACCGGCACGCTGACCGCGGGATCGCTCCGGCAGGGCGACCGGCTGCACCTGCTCGGCCACGGCGAGGCCGTGCCGGTCGTGGTCCGGGGCATGCACAGCCGCAACGTGCCGCACACGGCGCTGGAGCCGCACACCCGGGTGGCGCTCAACCTGCGCGGGGTCCCGGCCACCGACGTGCACCGCGGCGACGCCCTGGTCACCCCCGGTACCTGGCCGCTCACCGGCGTCCTCGACGTCCGCCGGGCCACCGGACCCGCCTTCCGGGACACCGCCGAGCAGCTCGTGGTCCACGCCGGCACCGCGGCGGTGCCCGCCCGGCTGAGCCCGTTCGACGACGACCACGCCCGGCTGGTCCTCGACAGGCCCCTGCCCCTGGTCCTCGGGGACCGACTGGTGCTGCGCGACCCGGGCAGCCGCTCGGTGCTCGGCGGTGCCCAGGTCCTCGACGCCGATCCGCCGGCCCTGCGACGGCGCGGCGACCGGGCCCGCCGGGCCGCCCGGCTCACCGGCATGGACGTCCGC
This sequence comes from Kocuria sp. NPDC057446, assembly GCF_042802875.1. Classification (NCBI taxonomy): domain Bacteria; kingdom Bacillati; phylum Actinomycetota; class Actinomycetes; order Micrococcales; family Micrococcaceae; genus Kocuria; species Kocuria sp. NPDC057446. Next base: position 32,563 of record NZ_JBHVDI010000010.1, read on the forward strand.
GGCGACGTCCTGGTGGAGGTGGCCCGCCGCGGCGCCGTGCAGGCACAGCACCTGCACCGCCTCGGGCTGCCGGCCGCCGGCGCCGTCCCGCCCGGCGACGTGCGCGTGCTCGGCGACTGGTGGGTGCACGCCCCGGTGCTCGACTCCTGGACGCAGCGGCTGCGCACCGCGGTGGAGGACCTGCACGCCCGCGACCCCCTGGCCGCGGGTCTCTCGCGGGGCGCCGCCCGCGACCTGCTCGCGCTGCCGGACGCCGCGCTGGTCGAGCCCGTGGTCCGCGGGGCGGGACTGGTCCAGGACGGCGGGCACATCCGCTCCCCGCAGCACCGCGCGGGGCTCGGCGCCCACGAGGCCGCGGTGCTCGAGCTGGAGCGGCGGCTCGCGGCCGAGCCGTTCCGGAGCCCGGAGGCCGACGACCTGACGGCGCTGCGGCTCGGCTCCCGGGAGCTCGCCGCGGCCGAGCGCACCGGCCGGCTGCTCCGGCTGGGGGACGGCGTGGTGCTCCTGCCCACCGCCCCCGCACTGGCCATGCGCGAGCTCGCCCGGTTGCCGCAGCCCTTCACCACGAGCCAGGCGCGCCAGGCGCTCGGCACCTCCCGGCGCGTCGCGATCCCGCTGCTCGAGCACCTCGACGCCCGCGGCTGGACCCGGCGCCTGGACGCCGGCCACCGCACGGTGGTGCGCTGAGCCGACGGCCCGGGGCCGAGCCCCGCCGCCCGGCGCCTATCCGCGCAGCGCCCGGAGGTGCTCGACGGCCTGGGGCAGCACCGTCCGCAGGTCGCCCACGATGCCGAGGTCGGCGATCTCGAAGACCGGCGCCTGCTCGTCCTGGTTCACGGCCACGATGGTGCCCGCCGTCTGCATCCCCGCGCGCTGCTGGACGGCTCCCGAGATCCCGCAGGAGACGTAGAGCTGCGGGGAGACGGTGCGGCCGGTCTGGCCCACCTGCGCCTCGGGGCCGATCCAGCCCGCGTCCACCGCCGCGCGGGAGGCACCGACGGCCCCGCCGAGGACGTCCGCGAGCTGCTCGAGCGGACCGAAGTCCCCGCCCGTGCCGCGGCCGCCGGCCACGACCACGCGCGCCTCGCCCAGCGCCGGGCGCCCGGAGGCCGGCAGCCCGGCACGGCCCACCACCCGGGCCGCCGGCCCGGTGTCCCGGAGCGCGTGCGTGCGCACCCGCGGGCGCTGCGCCTCGGCCGGTGCCGCGGCGGCGACGTCGGCCGGGAGCTCGACCGCGTTCGGGCGGACGGTCGCGATCAGCACCGGGCTCGTGGCCCGGCACCGGGTGGTCCAGCCCCCGGCGAGCACGGACTTGGTGGCGACGCGGTCGGCGTCGAGGGCCACCACGTCGGTGATCACCCCGGCCTCGAGCCGCACCCCGAGGTGCGCGGCGACGTCGGCGGCCTCGGGGGTGGCGGCGAGCAGGAGCACGGTGGCACCGGTCTCCCGGGCGGCGGCCTCCGCGAGCGCGACGGCCGGGGTGGTGAGCCGGTCGCCGGGCCCGCCCTCCGGCGCGTGCACGGTGCGCACCGCGTGGGCGGCGAGCGCGTCGAGCAGGGCGTCGCCGGGTGCGTCCGGGACGACGACGTGCGTCTCGCCCACGGTGCCCGCGAGCACGAGCAGCTCCCGGTCGGCGCGGCGCAGCCGATCGGTGGCCGCCAGCACCACCAGGGCCGTGGTCGAGTTCGCGGTCGTCGGGGTCGGGGTCATGGTGGTTCCTCCTCCTGCCCGGCGGGCGGGCGCGTGCAACGGGTCCCGGGGGCGGCCGGGGTCAGACGAGCTTGCGGGCCACGAGGAACTCGGCGAGGCGGATGCCGCCCTCGCCGTCGTCGTGCACGACCTCCCCGGCGGTCCGGGGCGGGCGCGGCACGGCGTCGAGCACCTCGGTGAGCGAGCCCGCGGAACCCACGGCGCCGGCGTCGAGGCCGAGGTCGGTGACCGACCACGTCTGCACGGGCTTCTTCTTGGCGGCCACGATCGCCTTGAAGTTGGGATAGCGCGGGGTGTTGACCTGGTCCGTCACGGCCACGAGCGCCGGGAGGTCCACGGCGATCCGCAGGGCCTCGGTCTCGGTGTGCCGGACGGCCGTGAGCGAGGCGCCGTCCTCGGCCGGGGCCAGGGAGCTCGCGAAGCCGACGTGGGCGAGACCGAGCCGCTCGGCGAGCTGCCCGGGGACCAGGGACGTCTCGCCGTCGGTGGAGGCCATCCCGGTGAGCACCAGGTCCACGGCCCGGTCCTCCTCGGCGGCGATCCGCTGCACCGCCGCGGCGAGCACCCGTGCGGTGACCCAGGCGTCCGAGCCGGTGAGGGCGTCGTCGAGCACGTGGAACCCGGCGTCGGCGCCCAGCTGGAGGGCGCGCTTGAGCGCGTCCCGCGCGCCTGCGGGCCCCACGGTGAGGGCCAGCACGCGGTGCCCGGCCGCGGCGCCGCCGTGCGTCTCGACGATCTGCACGGCGGCCTCGAGGGCGTACTCGTCGAGCTCGGAGAGGATCCCGGACGAGCGGTCGAGCAGCGGCGGCGTCCCGGCGAGGAGCCGGTCCCCCGCGGCGTCGGGGACGTGCTTGACGGGGACGACGATCGTCAGGGGCTGGCTCATGGTCTCCTCCGGACGGAACGGGGTAGGACGGGTCGGTGCGGGTCGGTGCGGAGCGGGTCGGTGCGGAGCGGGTCGGGCGGTCCGGTCAGGCGTCCGCGCGGTGCACGAGGCGCTCGGCGTGGCGGAGCAGGGGCTCGTCGACCATCCGGCCGCGGAACGCGAAGACGCCGGGGGTGCGGCGGGCCGCGGCGAGCAGCTCGCGGGCGGCCTCGACCTCCTCGGCGCCGGGCCGGTAGGCGGCGCGGACGGTCCCGACCTGCTCCGGGTGGACGCAGGCGGTGGCCGCGAAGCCGGAGGCCACGGCGTCGAGGGCCTCCTCGCGCAGCCCGTCGAGGTCGGCGATGTCCACGTGCACCGCGTCGATCGCGGGCCGGCCGGCGGCGCCCGCCGCGAGCAGCACGGCCGAGCGGGCGTGGCGGGCCACGTCCCGGTAGGCGCCGTCCGGGCGCCGGGACGAGCTGCCGCCGAGCGAGGCCACGAGGTCCTCGGCGCCCCACATCAGCGCCACCACGTTCGGGGCCCGGGCGATCTCGGCCGCGTTGACCACCCCCTCCGCGGTCTCGCACAGCGCGACGATCCGGTGCAGACCCAGCTCCGCGGCGACGGCGAGCCGTTCGGCGGAGGCGGTCTTGGGCAGCATCACGGTGCTGTAGCCGGTGTGCCGGAGGGCGACGAGGTCGTGGGCGAAGTCCTCGGTGTCCTCGGCGTTGATCCGCACGATCGTCCGGGCGGGGTCCAGGGGCGTGGCCACGAGGGCGTCCCGGGCGGCGGACTTGGCGGCCGGGGCCACGGCGTCCTCGAGGTCGAGGATCACGGCGTCGGCGCGCTCGGCCGCCTTGGCGTAGCGCTCGGGGCGGTCGGCCGGGCAGAACAGCAGGGCCGGTCCGAGGGTGAACGGGTCGGTCATCGGGGCTCCTTCACCGGGGTGTGGCTGCAGGGTGTGACGGCGGGGTGCGGCTGGGGGGACGTCGTTGCGGCGGGTGGCTGCGGACGACGGCGGGGATCGGGGCGCGGTCACTGCGGGGCGGCGTCGCGGGACCACACGAGCACCGAGCGGGTGCACCGGGCGACCACGACGCCGTCCTGGGTGCGGCCCACGTGCTGGAGGCGGACGATGCCCTGCCCGGGCCGGGACGCGGAGGCCCGCGCGCCGAGGACCTCGGAGGACGAGTACAGGGTGTCCCCGTGGAAGAGCGGGTGCGGGAAGGCCACCTCCTCGAAGCCGAGGTTCGCCACGATGGTGCCCTGGGTCAGCTGGGCCACGGACGCCCCCACGAGGGTCGAGAGGGTGAACATGGAGTTCACCAGCCGCCGGCCGAACGGCTGGCGCGACGACCAGGCCGCGTCCAGGTGCAGGGACTGGGTGTTCATGGTGAGGGTCGTGAACAGCACGTTGTCCGCCTCGGTCACGGTCCGGCCCGGGGCGTGCTCGTAGACCGTGCCGACCTCGAACTCCTCGAACCACAGCCCGCGCTGGCGGACCACCTTGCGCTCCCCGGTCACGGCCGCCTCCTCACAGTCCGAGCTCGCGGGCGATGAGCATGAGCTGCACCTCGGTGGTGCCCTCGCCGACCTCGAGGATCTTGGCGTCCCGGTAGTGGCGGGCCACCCGGAACTCGTTGATGAACCCGTAGCCGCCGAAGACCTGGGTGGCGTCCCGGGCGTTGTCCATCGCGGCCTCCCCGGCCACGAGCTTGGCGATCGCGGCCTGCGTCTTGAACGGCCGCCCGGCGAGCATCCGGGACGCGGCGTCGTAGTAGGCCAGCCGGGCGGTGTGGGCACGGGCCTGCATCCGGGCGATCTTGAAGGAGACGGCCTGGTTCTCGCCGATGGGGCGGCCGAAGGACTGCCGCTCCCGGGCCCAGCGCACGGACTCCTCGACGCAGCCCTGGGCCGCGCCGGTGGCCAGGGCCGCGATGGCGATGCGGCCCTCGTCCAGGACGGACAGGAAGTTCGCGTAGCCGCGGCCCTCCTCCCCGAGCAGGTTTCCCTCCGGGACCCGGACGTCCTGCAGGGACAGCGGGTGGGTGTCCGAGGCGTTCCAGCCGACCTTGTCGTAGGCCTTCTCGGCGCGGAAGCCGGGGGTGTCCGTGGGGACGATGATCGTGGAGATCTCCTTCCGGACGCGTCCGTCCGGCAGCTCCGTGGTGCCGGTGACCGCGGTGACGTTGACCAGGCTGGTGATGTCCGTGCCGGAGTTGGTGATGAACTCCTTGGCGCCGTTGACCACCCACTGCCCGTCCTGCCGCCTGGCGGTGGTGCGGGTGCCGCCGGCGTCCGAGCCGGCCTCCGGCTCGGTGAGGCCGAACCCGGCGAGCGCCCGGCCCGCGGCGAGGTCCGGGAGCCACCGCTGCCTCTGCTCCTCGGTGCCGAAGCGGAAGATCGGCATGGCGCCCAGCGACACCCCGGCCTCGAGGGTGATGGCCACGGACTGGTCGACCCGGGCGATCTGCTCGAGCGCCAGGCACAGGGCGAAGTAGTCCCCGCCCATCCCGCCGTACTCCTCGGGGAAGGGCAGGCCGAACAGTCCCATCTCCCCCATCTGCGCCACGACGTCGTAGGGGAACTCGTGGGCGGCGTCGTAGCGCGCGGAGACCGGGGCGATCACCTCGTCGGCGAAGTCGCGGACGGTGTCGGAGAGGTCCTGGTACTCCTCGTCGAGCTCGAAGTTCATGGGGTGCGCTCCTCGTCGGTCGGGCGGGGCTCGGTCTGCGGGCGGGGGCCGGGGGCGTCCGGTCCGGGGACGACGTCGGGGACCACGCGGGCGAGCAGCTGGTGCAGCCGCACCTGCTCGCCGGCCCGCACGGAGAGCTCCACGGTGCCGGCGGTGGGCGCGGTCAGGCGGTGCTCCATCTTCATGGCCTCGACCACCACCACGGTCTGGCCCTCGACCACCCGCTCCCCGGTGGCGGCGGGGACGGCCACGACGGTGCCGGGCATGGGCGAGTGCAGCTCCGGGGCGGCGGGTCCTGCCGTGCGCTCCAAGGCGGCGAGCGCGCGCTCGAGCCGGCGCTCCCGGGACAGGACGGTGAGCTCGACCGCGAAGCCGTCCTCGCCCACCCAGACGCTCTCCCCGTCCTCGCCGGCGGCCACGTGGACCACCCGCGACGTGCCGCCGGTCTCGAGCAGGTGCGCGGCCGGGCGCCCCGGCAGCGGGCTCAGGCGCACGGCGGGGTCCACCACGGTCCGGCGGGGCTGCTCGAGCCCGTGGGCGAGCACCACCGCGGGCCGGGCGCGGCCGGTGGGCCGCCAGCCGTCCGGGCGGGACCAGGGACTCGCGTCCCCGGCGGGGCGCGGGTCCTCGGGGTGGTGCCGGGCGAGGTGGGCGGCCGCGGCGGCGAAGTGGCTCTCGTCGGGGGCCGTGAACTCCAGCTCCGGCAGGCGCCGCTCGATGAGGGTGGTGTCCATGTCCCCGGCGCGCACCCCGGGATCGGCCAGCAGCGCGCGCAGGTACTCGGTGTTGGTGCCCAGCCCGAGCACCACGGTCTGCGCCAGGGCCAGGTCGAGCCGGTCCAGGGCCTCGGTCCGGTCGGTCCCCCAGGCGACGACCTTGGCGAGCATCGGGTCGTAGTCCGAGCCCACGCGCAACCCCGGCGCCAGCGCGGAGTCCACCCGGATCCCCGGGCCGGAGGCCTCCTCCAGCGCCAGCACGGTGCCGGCGGTGGGCAGGAAGCCGCGGGCGGGGTCCTCGGCGTAGAGCCGCGCCTCGACCGCGTGGCCGGTGAGCACCACCTCCTCCTGGGCCAGGCCCAGCGGCTCGCCCGCGGCGACGCGGATCTGCTGGGCCACGAGGTCCACGCCGGTGACCAGCTCGGTGACGGGGTGCTCCACCTGCAGGCGGGTGTTCATCTCCATGAAGAAGAAGGTGCCGGGCTGCGCGGCGGGCACCAGGAACTCCACGGTGCCGGCCCCGGTGTAGCCGACGGAGCGAGCCACCCGGCAGGCGGCCTCCCCGATCCGCTCCCGGCCGGCGGCGTCCAGCAGCGGCGAGGGGGCCTCCTCGATGACCTTCTGGTGCCGCCGCTGCAGGGAGCACTCCCGCTCCCCCAGGTGCACCACGGCCCCGTGGGCGTCGGCGAGGACCTGCACCTCGATGTGCCGGGGGGACTCGACGAGCTGCTCGAGGAGCAGGGTGTCGTCCCCGAACGCGGCCTCGGCCACCCGGCGGGCCGTGGCCAGGGCCTCGGGCAGCTCGCCGGGGCTGCGCACCACGTGCATGCCCTTGCCGCCGCCCCCGGCCGAGGGCTTGATCAGGATCGGGTACGTCATCCCGGCGGCCGCGGCGACCAGGGCGTCGTCGTCGAGCCCGGGCTCCGCGACCCCGGCGACCGTGGGCACCCCGGCTGCGGAGACGTGCCGCTTGGCGCGGATCTTGTCGCCCATCGTCTCGAGCGCCTCGGGCCCGGGTCCGATGAACACGATCCCCGCGGCCGCGCAGGCGCGGGCGAAGTCGGCGTTCTCGGAGAGGAACCCGTAGCCGGGGTGGATCGCCTGCGCGCCGGTGGCGCGCGCGGCCGCGAGCACGGCGTCGATCCGCAGATAGCTCTGCGCCGGGGCGGCCGGGCCCAGGCACACGGCCACGTCCGCCTCGCGCACGTGCACGGCGTCCCGGTCGGCCTCGCTGTGGACCGCGACCGAGCGGATCCCGAGCGCCCTCAGCGTGCGCAGGACCCGGCGGGCGATCTCCCCGCGGTTGGCGACGAGGACGACGTCGAAGCGGCGCGGCGGCGTGCTGGCGGTCATGCGGGTCACATCCTGAAGAGGCCGAAGGCGGGCTCGGGCAGCGGGGTGCGCGAGCAGACCTCGAGGGCCAGCCCGAGCACCTCCCGGGTGTCGGCGGGGGCGATCACGCCGTCGTCCCACAGCCGGGCGGTGGAGTACCAGGGGCTGCCCTGCTCCTCGTACCGCCGGCGGATCGGCGCCATGAACGCCTCGCGCTCGGCCGGGTCCCACTCCTGCCCGCGGGCGGCCAGCTGGTCGGCCTTCACCGTGGCCAGCACGGAGGCCGCCTGGGCCCCGCCCATCACCGAGATCCTCGCCTGGGGCCACAGGAACAGGAATCGCGGGGAGTAGGCCCGCCCGCACATGGAGTAGTTGCCGGCCCCGAAGGAGCCGCCGATCACCACGGTCAGCTTGGGCACCCGGGTGGTGGCCACCGCGGTGACCATCTTGGCGCCGTGCTTGGCGATGCCACCGGCCTCGTAGTCGCGGCCCACCATGAAACCGGTGATGTTCTGCAGGAACAGCAGCGGGATCCCCCGCTGGTCGCACAGCTCGACGAAGTGCGCGCCCTTCAGCGCCGACTCCCCGAAGAGCACCCCGTTGTTGGCCACGATGCCCACGGGGTGGCCGTGGACGTGGGCGAAGCCGGTGACCAGCGTGGTGCCGTACTCGGCCTTGAACTCCGCGAAGCGGCTGCCGTCCACGAGCCGGGCGACGACCTCGTGCACGTCGTAGCCGGTGTTCGGGTCCACCGGGACCACCCCGGGCAGCTGCGCCTCGGGCACCGCCGGGGCCTCGGGCACCCGCACCGGCCAGGCCCGGGGTCCGGCGGGGGGCAGGGTCGCCACGATGTCGCGGACGATCTGCAGGGCGTGGGCGTCGTTCTCCGCGAGGTGGTCGGCCACCCCGGACGTGCGGGCGTGCAGCTCCCCGCCGCCGAGCTCCTCGGCGGTGACCTCCTCCCCGGTGGCGGCCTTCACCAGCGGCGGCCCGCCCAGGAAGATGGTGCCCTGGTTCCGCACGATCACGGTCTCGTCGCTCATCGCCGGGACGTAGGCCCCGCCCGCGGTGCAGGAGCCGAGCACGGCCGCGATCTGCGGGATCCCCGCCGCCGAGAGATTGGCCTGGTGGTAGAAGATCCGCCCGAAGTGCTCCCGGTCCGGGAAGACCTCGTCCTGCAGCGGCAGGTACGCCCCGCCGGAGTCCACGAGGTAGACGCAGGGCAGCCGGTTCTCGAGGGCGATCTCCTGGGCGCGCAGGTGCTTCTTGACCGTCACGGGGAAGTACGTGCCGCCCTTGACCGTCGCGTCGTTGCACACGACCATCACCTGCCGGCCGTGGACCAGGCCGATCCCGGCGATCACGCCGGCCCCCGGGCACTCGTCGTCGTACATCCCCTCCGCGGCCAGGGCGCCGATCTCCAGGAACGGGCTGCCCGTGTCCAGCAGGTGCTCCACCCGCTCGCGCGGCAGAAGCTTGCCCCGGGCCGTGTGGCGCTCGCGGGAGGCCTCCGGACCGCCCTGCGCCGCCCGCGCCAGGCGCCGGGCCAGCTCCTCGGCCAGGCCGGCCTGGGCCGCCTCGGTGGCGGCGTATTCCGCGCTGTCCGGATCGGCCTGGGTGCTCAGCACGCGCATCCGTTCCTCCCGCTCCCGGCCGGCGGCCCGGGGATGCCATCTCGGTTAATCTGTACTAACTTGAGGGTCAGGTTAGTGGCGACTCACTAGAATGTCCAGGAATCCGATCCCGAGAGCAGGACCCGTGACCCAGACCGAGCGCAGCCCCGCCCCGCCCACCACCGTGCGCGGACAGGCCAAGGCCCAGCGGCGCCAGGACCTGCTCACCGCCGCCGCGGCACTCTTCGCCGAACGCGGCTTCGCCGGTGTCTCGATCGACGACATCGGCGCGGCCGCGGGGGTCAGCGGCCCCGCCGTCTACCGGCACTTCCCCAGCAAGCAGGCCGTGCTGGGCGCGATCCTCCTCGAGGTCAGCTCCGACCTGCTCGACCGTGGCCGGGAGGTCGCGGCCCGCTCCCCCGATCCGGCCCGGCGGCTGCGGGCGCTCATCGCCTTCCAGGTGGACTTCGCGCTGCACCGTCCCGCCGTGATCGTGGTGCAGGACCGGGAGCTGCCGAACCTCACCGACGAGGACCGCCGGGCCGTCCGCGCCCTGCAGCGCGGCTACGTGACGCTGTGGGTGGACGCCCTGCGCGAGCTGGCCCCCGCCCGCGACGTCGCGGAGCTCACCCTGCGCGCGCAGGCCGCCTTCGGGCTCATCAACTCCACCCCCCACTCGCTGCGCACGGCGCGCCGGCTGCGCACCCCGCAGGACGCAGGGCGGCTCGACGTGGCCCGCGCCGCCCTCGAGGAGATGACCTGGGCCGCGCTGCGCACCGCCTTCGGCCCCACGCCCGCCAGCACAGGAGGCACACCGTGAACGAGACACCGGCCGCCCCGCCGTTCTACGAGGAGGAGCACGAGGAGTTCCGCGGGCTCGCCCGCGAGTTCACGACCCGCGAGGTGGCGCCGCACTACACCGCGTGGGAGGCCCAGCACATGATGCCCCGGGCCCTGTGGACGGCCGCCGGCGAGGCGGGCCTGCTCGGCCTCGCCGTGCCCGAGGAGTTCGGGGGCATGGGCCTGACCGACTACCGCTTCCGCGCGGTGCTCGACGAGGAACTGGTCCGCCAGGGCGCCCTCGGCGTGGCCCTGGCCCTGCACCTGCACGACGACTGGGTGCTGCCCCACCTGCTCGCCCACGGCACCGCCGAGCAGAAGCATCGGTGGCTGCCGCGCATGGTGACGGGCGAGCTCGTCACCTCCGTGGCCTGGACCGAGCCGGGCGCGGGCTCCGATCTGCGCGGGGTGCGCACCCGCGCCGTGCGCGACGGCGAGGAGTGGGTGCTCACCGGGCAGAAGACGTTCATCGGCAACGGGATCAGCGGGGACGCCGCCCTCGTCCTGGCGCGCACGGACGGAGGCGCCGGGCGCGCCGGGGAGGACGGACTCAGCCTGTTCCTGGTGCACCGGGCGGACTCCCCCGGCTACGAGACCGGCCGGCAGCTCGACAAGATGGGGGTGCGGGCCTCGGACACCGCCGAGCTGTTCTTCGCGGACGTCCGGGTGCCCGCCGCGAACCTGGTCGGCGCCGAGGGCGGCGGGCTGCGGCAGATCCAGCAGGTGCTGCCGCAGGGGCGGCTGGCGGTCGCCGTGGCCGCGAGCGCCGTAGCCCGCTCGACCCTGGACAGCACCCTCCGGTACACCGGCGAGCGGACGGCCTTCGGCTCCCGGGTGCTCGACCTCCAGCACACCCGGTTCGAGCTCGCGGAGCTGACGGTCGAGGTGGAGGTCGTCGAGGCCTACGTGCAGCGGGCCGTGCACGCCTTCAACGCCGGCGCCCTCGACGTCGTCGGGGCCTCCAAGGCGAAGTACTGGGCGAGCGAGCGGGCCAAGACCGTCACGGACCGGTGCCTGCAGCTGCACGGCGGGTACGGCTACATCCTCGACTACCCGGTGGCGCAGGCCTTTCTCGCGTCCCGGCTGCTGACGATCTTCGGGGGCACCAGCGAGATCCTGCGGGAGACGATCGGGCGGGCGGTGGCCGGGGAGACCTGAGGCCCGCCCCGGTCAGCGCGCCTCGAGCGACGCCCGGCGTTCCGCCGGTGCGGCGCCGAGCCGCTGGGACACCTCCCGGGCCGCCGCGACGGCGGCGGCCGCGAGCAGCTCGGCCTGCTCCGGCGTGACCCGGTAACGGGGTGCGGCGACCATGACGGCCGCGACCAGCTGGTCCCGGTGGTCGCGGACGGCGGCGGCGACCCCGATCTCCTCCACGGAGGTCTTGCCGTAGTTGAGGGCCACCCCGTCCTCGGCGACCTGCCGCAGGGACTCCAGGTAGAGCGCGATGCTCGCCTCGGTGGGGTCGGGCAGCTCGACGATCCCGGACAGCAGCAGCGCCCGGACCCGCTCGGGCGGCTGCTCGGCGAGAAAGATCTGCACCGAGGCGCTCAGGGCCGTGCCGTACCGGGTGCCCAGCGGAGTGGTGTGCTTGATCTGGCGGGGACTGGGGATCTGCTCCACGCACACGGCCTGGTCCCCGTTCCAGACCAGCAGCGCACTGGTCTCCCCGGTGCGCTCGGTCAGCTCGAGCAGCACGGGGTACGCCACCCGCCGCTCGTCCAGCTCCGCGAGCAGCGGGCCGGCCACGGAGATCAGGCCGAGTCCCAGGCGGTAGCGCCGCGTCTGCGGATCGCGCTCCACCACGTCCTCGCGCTCCAGGGTGGCCAGGAGCCGGGAGACGGTGCTCTTGTGCAGGCCCACGCGGGCGGCGATCTCGGTCACCCCGAGCGTCGGCTCGTCCACGGAGAAGCAGCGCAGCACCCCCAGCGCGTGGGAGACGACGGAGGCGGCGCGGGCGTCGCGCGAGGAGGCACTGGCCGGTGATTCAGTCATAGGATCTCTCATTCTCCTGCACGGAGGGCGGTTCCGTCGTCGTGGTCCACCATCATGGATCGCTGTCGTGTCCTGTCGTCGTGCCCTGCCCCGGAGACGGGAGCGTGTCCTGCCTCCCGGTCGTCCCGCGGCGGCACCCCGGGACGATCCGCCCGCGGCCGGGGCCGCGGGCGGGGTGTCACGGCCGCACGAGCGCGTCCGGGACCGGATCCCGGCCGACGACGGGCCCCTCGGACGGCTGGGCCGGGGGCTCGTGGGCCGCCCGCTCCAGCACCGGGGCGCCGTCGCCGCCGGCCGCACCCGGTGAGGGGTCGTTGACCTCCCGCTCCAGGCGCTCGGTCTCGGCGGTGCGGGTCAGCAGCCGGCGGATCAGGTTCGCGATCATCAACAGGATGACGAAGGAGAACGGGAAGGCGCCGATGATGGTGCCGGTCTGCACCGTGTCGACCACCGCGGTGCCGCCCAGCGTGAGCAGCGTGACCGCCACGGCGGCGATGCTGGCCACGAGCACCACGCGGAAGAGGGGCCCGGCCCGCCGGGGCGCGGAGACGAACTCGGCCAGAGCGTGGGCGCCGGAGTCCAGGGAGGTCACGTAGTACGTGGCGACGAGCACGGTGGCCACCACGAGCAGCAACGAGCCGACGACCGGCACGGACTCCAGCATGACGAACAGGCCGCTGGAGGTGTCGGCCCCGACCGCCGCGGAGATGCCGCGGTCGCTGCGGTCGTCGTAGTGCAGGGCCGCCGAGCCGATCACCCCGATCCACGCCATCACGATCAGGGAGGGGACCACGGTGACGCCGATGACGAACTCGCGGATGGTCCGCCCGCGGGAGATGCGGGCGATGAAGCCGGCGACGAACGGGCTGAAGGCGATCACCCAGCACCAGATGAACACGGTCCACCAGCCGTTCCAGCTGTCCTGCCAGGTCGAGAGGCCCTGACCGGCGGTGCCGGCGTCCGTCCAGAAGCTCATCGGCAGGAAGTTGGCGAAGAAGGATCCGAAGGTCTGCGTGATGTTGGAGATGAGGAAGATCGTGGGACCGAAGACGAACACGGCCACGAGCAGCACGATGCTCAGCACGGAGTTGAGCTCGCTGATCCGCTTCATGCCCTTGTTGATGCCGAAGAACGCGGAGACGGCGGTGAGTCCGCCGAGACCCAGGATCACCAGCAGCCAGACCCCGGAGCTCGGGGACAGCCCGGTGAAGGACGCGAGCCCCGAGCTGAACTGGAGGGCGGCGAAGCCGAAGGACGTGGCCAGGCCCAGGACGGTGGCGATGATGGCCAGCAGCTCCACGACCACGCCGGCCCCTCGCTGCGACCACTTCGGCAGGATGTCGACCGTGGCCTCCCGGAAGGTGAGGGTCTTGCCGAGGTTGTGGTGGGAGTAGGCGAGGCAGACCGCCACCACGCAGTACATGGCCCAGGCCGTGAGGCCCCAGTGGAAATAGGACCACACCATGGCGCCCTCGGCCGCCCCGTCCTGACCCGCGGGCACGACGGGGTTGTCGTCCCGGAGCAGGATCGGCTCGGCGACCGACCAGAAGATCAGCCCGATGCCCTGGCCGCACGCGAAGAGCATGGAGTACCAGGCGAACTTGCCGTGCTCCGGGCGGACGTCCGGGCCGCCGAGACGGACCGAGCCGACGCGGCTGACGACCAGCCACACGCAGACGGCGACCGCCACGAGCGAGTAGAGGACGAACAGCCACGTGAAGTTCCCGGTCACGAAGGTGCGTGCCGTGGAGATGGCCTCGGCGGCGCCGCCCGGGTTCAGGGTCACCACCACCAGCACGGCGATGATCAGCAGGGGCGGGAGGACCGTGATGACGAGCCGGTCCAGGGCCGGCAGGTGCCGTCCCCGGAACCGCGGGACGGTCACGGCCTCGGTGGCGGCCGCCGCGGAGGCGTGTGACTTCTTCATGTGTTTCTCACTTCCCGAACTCGCTGATGACCGCCCGGACGATGCCGGTGCGGACGGTGGAGAGCAGCAGCTCGCCGCGCTGGGCGGTCGCGCCGGCTGGAGAGGAGAGGCACCCGGAGCTCGGGGTGCGAGCGGGGTCCTCGGGGAAAACGTCGTAGGGGGCCAGTTCAGCGGGGGGATGGTCGGGGGCCCGGGACATGTCGACCTTCTCGGGGTGCAGGTGGAGCATCAGCGAGGTCTCGAGGACGCCCCCGTGCTCGATGTCCCAGCCCAGGAAGCCGTCGGGGAAGACGGCCGCCAGGGTCTGCTCGTCGACGAAGTCCCAGTACGAGAGCAGCAGGGCCCGGCTGTCGTCGAGGCCACCGGCCCGGGCCTCGCGCACCGCGAGATCGAGTCCTTCGTAGAGGAACTGGTAGTTCTCGAAGTGGCCGTTGACCACCGCGATCCGGCGGATGCCGTGGCGGAAGAACTCCAGCACGACGTCCTTGGTCTGCGCGATGAGGGCCTGGGCCGAGAGACTGGTGGTGCCGGTGCGGTGGTTGCCGCCGCCGGAGCGCGGCTGGGACTTGTAGCCGTAGCAGAAGGCCGGCGCCACCAGGGCGTCGAGGTCCTCCGCCGCGGCGGCGCAGACGGCGCGGGCGAGCATGGCGTCCACGCCCAGCGGCATGTGGGGCCCGTGCTGCTCCGTGGCCCCGGTGGGGATGAGCACCAGCCCCTGGCCGGTGGACGCGTAGTCCTGGTAGCTGTGCGCGTCGAGGTCTTCGAGGAAACGGGTGCTGACCACAGGGATCCTTCCGTGTGCCGTGGTGCGAGTGCCGTGGACCCGGTGGCGC